>DAOUEN010000026.1:0-2168 GCA_034430415.1 Dehalococcoidia bacterium | reverse complement strand
TGCAGAACCGAAGGTTCTGCCAAGCAACGCCGTAGGCGTTGCCCGAATCCCCGGCTGGTGTCAGCGCTGAGCGCCTCTGCCGGGAATTGGGCCTTGAGGCCCTGTACCTGTTCCGAAGACAACATGCTTGCACCTCCTGTGCACGGATATGGGCGGGCCTGTGCCCGCTGGGATGGGGAACGACGAGGGCCACCCCCTCTGCCCCCTGGTGGGGACAGGGAACGGCCTCTTGAAGAAAGCGACCCCCACCTTCACCTAGAAACGCGGCCGAAAAGGTCGCAACGATTGGCGATCTGTGATACACTGCTCGAAACTGGCAGGCTGGAGTAGTTGATGTTTAGAGAGCGCCCTGCACAACGCGGTCTGTTTGAGGCAGACCAGCTCTACCTCGACTTCGTGGGCGAAGACACGTTCTACGGCTTCTTGGCCCGTCACCGAGGGGAACTGTTTCGCGACGAAGACTTCGCGGAGTTGTACAGTCCTGACAATGGGCGCCCCAGTGTGCCGCCGAGTGTGTTGGCGATCACGCTGTTGCTGCAAGCCAAGGACAAGGCGTCGGATGAGGAAGCGAAAGATCGCGCAGACTACGACCTGCGGTGGAAGGTGGCCCTGGGGGTAGAAGTGGGTGAACGACCCTTTGCCAAGAGCACCTTGCAGCGGTTCCGGGCCCAGCTGGTGCTGAACGAGAAGATGCGCATCGTGTTTGAGCGCAGCTTGGCATGCGCTCGCAAGACGGGATACCTGAAGAAGCGCAAGCTGAGGGTGGTCTTGGACACGACCAACATCTTGGGACGTGGTGCGGTGAAGGACACCTACAACCTGCTGGCCGATGGTATCGGGCAACTGATGAGGGCGTTGGCTGAGGCAGAAGGGATGGATGTGAAGGAGTGGGGTCCAGGGCAGGGCTTGGAGCGCTACCTGGCTCCCAGCATCAAGGGCCGGGCAGACGTAGACTGGGATGATGAGCAAGCACGGAGAGAGTTCTTGCACGGCATCGTCACCGACGCCGAGCGGCTGCTGAGCAAGGGCGGGGAAGCGCAGGCGCAGAGGCCAGAAGGAAACGAGCAGGGTGAGCGCATCGAGCGTGCAGGTGCGCTGCTGAGGCAGTTGATCAGCCAGGATGTCGAGCGCAGTGAGGAGGGGAGCACTCTCAAGCAGGGGGTAGCTCGCGATAGGATCGTTTCGGTGCACGATCCGGAGATGCGGCACGGACACAAGAGCAAGTCGAAGCGGTTTGACGGGCACAAGGCGGCCATCGCGGTGGACGCCGAGAGCCAGTTGATCACGGCGGTAGAGGTGTTGGCAGGCAACGCGCCTGATAGTGAGCACGCACTGGAGCTGACGGAGGCGAGTAAGGAGAACAGCGGCTTGGAGGTGGAAGAGACCATTGGCGACTGTGCATACGGTGGCGGCAACACACGCCAGGAATACGCTGACGCTGGGCGCAAGCTGGTTGCCAAGATACCATCTCGAGGAAGTGGAGATCAGATCTCCAAGGACAAGTTCAAGATCGACCTGGAACAGATGACCTGCACCTGCCCGGCTGGGCAGACAACGCGCAAGCTGATGCGGCGAGGGTATTGGGAAGACCGTGACGGGAAGAAGCATCCTTGTTACGCATTCCATTTTGATGCCGCACTCTGTGCCAATTGCCCGTTGCACGGCGACTGCGTCAAGGCCAAAGGAGCCAAGGGCAGAACGATAAGTCTCCATCCGCAGGAGCACCTTCTGCAAGAGGCCCGAGCCCTGCAGGACAGTCCGGCGTTCGAGGAGTATTCTCAGAAGCGGCAGGTAGTCGAACACCGACTGGCACGCCTGGTTCAGTTGGGGATTCGGCAAGCCCGCTACTTTGGACGCAGAAAGACGTTGTTCCAGTTGATGATGGCCGCTACAGTGGCCAACTTGACCCTGGTAGGCACCAAAACAGGGAAGATGCGGTCTAGAAGTCGGCGCCGGATCTCTTTTTTCTCTTCCGCTTTGGCGTTCGCCAAGTCGATCTGGCGTCACGTGTCCCATCCTGAGCATCACCTTGGTCGAATCGTTCTCCAGAAGGCCCCTTTTCGGCTAGCTCTCTAGGGGCACCCTAGAAGCGTCCCGTCATAGCGCCCCTAGGCCGCGAGCGGGTTGCGCTGGTCGCTCCCAGCCCACATCGCCCCCAGCCGCTCCCA
>DAOUEN010000025.1:0-15410 GCA_034430415.1 Dehalococcoidia bacterium | reverse complement strand
ATGACAGAAGCTGAATCGATGACTGGAGGCGTGTTGTGAGCAGGTTCGGCCGGCTGTGGGCCTGGCTTGGCCTGCTGCTGGTGCTCGATGTCGTGCTTCCCTGGTTTGTGCTGACCCGCGTGGAGCAGATGAGGGGAGCATTTCTTTTCTGGACGCTGTGGGCCGCGGTGGCTGTCGCCAGCGCCTTCGTGGTCTTGCTCAGGTGGAGGGAGGTGACGCGGTGAGCCTGGCCTTCTGGACCTGGCTGGCCATCGCCATCTACATCGTCGCCGGCCTGGGCATCGCGCTGATGGCGCGCCGGCAGACGGGTGCGGGAATAAGCGAGTTCTTCTTGGCGAGCCGCAGCGTCGGCGGTTTCGTCTCGGCCCTGAGCTACAGCGCCACCACCTATAGCGCCTTCATGATGATCGGCCTGGCTGGCCTGACCTATTTCAGCGGGGTCGGCGCCCTGGGTTTTGAGCTGACCTACCTCACCGGAATGTTCATGGCGGTCTTCTTCCTCCCCCGCTTCTGGCTGGTGGGAAGGAAGTACGGCTATATCTCGCCGATGGAGCTGTTGAGCGACCGCTACCAGAGCAAGGGAGTAGGGGCCACGGTGGCCATCCTGGCCCTTGTCTTTCTGGTGCCCTACGGAGCGGTGCAGCTTATGGGAGTGGGCTACCTGGTGGGTGGAATGAGCCAGGGGGCCGTGCCGGTGATAGCTGGAATCATTGTCGCCACCGTCTGCGCCATCGCCTGGTCCAACATCGCCGGCCTGCGGTCGGTTGCCTGGACGGACGCCTTCCAGGCGCTGATTATGATTGTGACCTCGGCCGCCGTCCTGGGCGTGGTAGTCGCGGCGTTGGGTGGCCCGGGGGCCTTCATAGGCAAGATTGAGGCGGCTGCGCCGGGGCTGCTTACGGTGCCCACGGCCAAGGGGGCCTGGAGCCTCAACATGTTCATCGGCCTGGCGCTGCCGTGGTTCTTCTTCGTGATATCCAACCCCCAGGTGAGCCAGAGGATGTTCATACCCGGCTCGGTGGCGGCTATGAAGCAGATGCTCGGGGGCTTTCTCGTCTTCGGCTTCATATACACGTTGATATCGGTGCTGTGGGGCTTCGGTGCCATCCTGCTGGTGCCGGGCCTGGAGAACGGCGACCTGGCGACGCCCACCCTGCTGGCCCTGCCCATCATCCCCACCGCGCTGGCCATAGTGGTGATGGTCGGTATCATGGCGGCGGCCATCTCCACCATCGATTCCATCCTGCTGACGCTTTCCTCGGTCTGGGTGCGCGACATTCACAAGGGCCTCATCAACCCCCGGGTGACGGAGCTGGCGGAGCTGTATATCGGCAAGCTGGTCATTCCCATAATGGCGGTGGTGGCCTTCGTGTTTGCCTGGTGGGCTGCGGGGCAGAGCGGGCTGGCCTTCATGATCGCCCCTCTCTCCTCGGCCGCTTCGGCGGGCCTGCTGATGGCGGTGCCGACGATATTCGGTGCCTTCTTCTGGAAGAGGGCCACGGCGGCCGGCGCCATCGTGAGCTGCATTGTGGGGGCCGTGGTGGTGCTGACGCTTCAGGTAACCGGGTGGAAGCCTCTGGGGTGGTGGCCTGGTTGCTGGGGCATCATTGTCTGCGTTCTGCTGTTTGTGGGCGTCAGCCTGGCCACCAAACCCCCTGCGGCCAAGGCGGAGGAGTTCATGGGCTATCTGGCCGCCAAGCTGAAGGAAGGCAACTTCATCTAGAATTCCCCTTCCTGTGTTCGGAGAGAGGGCGTCCTGCCGACAGCCTGTTGACAGGGAGCAGCCGCGAAGGTATAGTGTGCCCCTCACTGGCGAGGGAGGTGATGTGAAATGAAGCAGACCTGGAAGCCGACGACTGCGGGGATCCTCAGCATCGTCTGCGGAGCGTGGGGCCTGATCATCGGCTCGGTGATTGCCTTGGTCGGCGGGAGCGCCGCCTGGTATGTGGGCGTCCCCTTCTTCGTTCCCAGGCTACTGGCCGTGATCGGGGTCCCCATGATCGTGTTGGGGGTAGTGGCCGTCGTCGGGGGCATCTACGCCGTGAAGAGGCGGCTCTGGGGCCTGGCCCTCGCCGGCGCCATCTGCGCGCTGCTGATCCCGCCTCCGTTCATCCTGGGGGTACTGGCCATCATCTTCGTTATCCTGGGCAAGGACGAGTTCGAGCAGAAGCAGGCCGGGTAACCCGGCTGCGCCTGGCCCCGGCCTAAACCCTGAGGCTGGCCAGCCCGCTTTCCTTATCCGTGAGACGGGCCACCTTCGTGCCCAGTATCTCGTAGATGACGACCTCCGCCATGGCCGAAACGGTCACGCCGGGCCGCGTGCATCCGGTCAGCGTGTGGCCCGAGAGTCCCAGGGCGCCGTGCATGTGCAGCATCGGCTTGCCGTCGTCGCCGGGGGCGATCACGCCGAGCCCCAGGGCCTCGTGTTCCACTTCCACGGGGATGCGCACGGAGCCGGCGACCACCTCTCCTGCTCCTACGCTTCCCAGCATGATGGTGTGGCCCACGGATATCCCTTTCTCCTCGGCGAAGCGCTCGATGCACCTGGGAATCACATCGCCCTCCTCGAGCCGCATCACGAAGACGCGTCCTACCTGTCCTTCGGTTGCCTTCATTTCGGACCTCCTTGCTGTCGAACACAAATAGAGCTGCGAACCTGGGGAACGCGGGTAGGGTAGCATGAAACGGCTGCGGGGCGCCACCTATGTACTGAACTTGGTGCTCTGCCTGGATGGGGTGCTTGATCCGCCGCTGATGGAGGCCGGGGCTAGCCGCCTATGCTCACCGCCTCGGCCTGCGGAAGTCGGTGGGAGTTTCCGGAGATTCGCTTCAGCAGCGGCATAAGCTTGTCGAACTCGACGGACTTGTCGAGGAAGTAGTCCGCTCCCGCGTCGATGCATCTCTTGCGGTACTGGGGATAGGGATAGTTGGTGAGGACTATCACCTTGGGGGGAGGATCGAGCCTCTTGATGGTTTGCAGGACGTCGACACCGCTTCCCGGGGGTATCCGGACGTCGAGTATCACGATGTCAGGCCTGAGCTGGAGAATAGACCTTGTGGCCTCGGTGGTGTCGCCGGCCTCGCCTACCAGCTCAACTCCCGGGGTCTCTTGGACTATGATTGACAGCCGCTCACGTATTGCAGCTGAGTCGTCGGCTATGAACACTTGCATTGGCGTTTGTCCCCTTTGCGCTGCTACCCCGTCTCGGCAGGGTGCCGCACTATCGTAAGTGTGACACATGGGAGGGGAAAAGGCTATCGGTGTTTGGCTGATTCGGCCGTAGGCATATGGCCCTACAGAGTGTAGGCATTTGTGCCACCTGCTTGTAGGTCTTCTGCTCGAAACCCTGTCCGCATTTGTCCTACAGCTCCTCTTTCCCGGCGGGAACGCTCACTCTTACCGTGGTGCCTTTGCCTCGAACGCCGCTGATCTTGACCTTGCCTCCCCAGGGATGGACGCGCTCCCGCATTCCGACAAGCCCCGAGGACCCGGGTGAGGAGACCTGCTTCTTCGTTATGCCTCTGCCGTTGTCCGCAATCTCGAGCACTAGCCCATTGTCCGTCTCCCTGAGGCCTATGTTGACCTCCGTGGCGTCGGCATGACGGGCCACGTTGTCCAGCGCCTCCTGAAACACCCGGTATACTGCCAGAGAGCAGCCGTCACCCCGGAGACCGGCGTCTCCATCCAGGCTCAGCACAGCCTTGATTCCTGTGCGCTTCTGGAATTCCCCGGCCTGCCATTCTATTGTCGGGCCCAGGCCGAGGTCGTCCAGCATCCCCGGTCTCAGTTCCATGTACAGCCTCCTCAGCCTCTCGGTGTTGCTCTGGATGAGGCGTGACATCGATCTTGC
The DNA here is from genome assembly GCA_034430415.1 of Dehalococcoidia bacterium. Lineage (GTDB taxonomy): Bacteria > Chloroflexota > Dehalococcoidia > GIF9 > AB-539-J10 > JADFUZ01. Next base: position 11,559 of record DAOUEN010000025.1, on the reverse strand, counting down.
CTTGTCCAGCAGCTCGGCGTCATCCTTTGGCAGCCGTCGCTCCAGCCAGTACAGGTCTATCTGGAGGGCCGCCAGTGCCTGCTCCACCTCGTCATGCAGTTCCCAGGCAACGGTTGCCCGTTCCTCCTCTCTGACTAGCTGGAGCTGTGCGGCAAGCCTGCGCAGCTCCTCGTGTGAGTTCTTGAGCGCCTCCTCTGCCTGCTTGCGGGCGCTGATGTCCAGCAGCGAGGCCACGCTCCTATTGGTGGCCGGAATTGCGGCTATGGTCAGGAAGATGTCTTTGATGGCTCCCTGCCTGTCAACCGCCCTGAACTCATAGCTCCTGGGAGCAGAGGCAGGATCCGTCCGCTGCGACTCATAATACCCCTTCATTCTCGCCAGGTCTTCCGGGACAATGAACTCCGTCCAGCTCTTCTTCCCCTCCACCTCCTCCCTGGAATAGCCCGAGAGTCTCTCGAATTCCTGGTTCGCTGCAGATATGGTGGTATCTTCCTCGACGATTATGGTCGCGGCGCCGGTACTGTCGAAAACAGCCCGGTATCTGTCCTCGCTCTCCCGCAGCGCCTGCTCCGCCCGCTTACGCTCGGCTTCCGCTGCCTCCAGCTCAGCCACCCGTTGCCGTAGCGCTGCCAGCTCATTCATCGCCTATCCTCTCTCGGGCACAGATTCCCTGAACCCGGTGCCGATGTTCGGTGGAGTCCTTCTTCTTGTCATTTCATCACCCATCACGCATTACGCAGATTGGCGCGCCTTCGGCTCGCAATGACATAGGAGTTGCGCTGTCATGTTGAGGCGCTGTCGCCCTCCCTCCGCAGCGGGATGCTCACCGTCACCCGCGTGCCCCTGCCCGGCCCGCCGCTGATTTGCAGCTGGCCTCCCAGGAAGGCGGCGCGCTCCCTCATTCCCATCAGGCCGAAAGCCTTGCGACCGGAAATCTGGCTGGGGGTTATTCCCTTGCCGTTGTCTGTGATCTCCATCACCAGCCTGCCGTCCCTCTCGCTCAAGTTCACCCCGACCCTGGTCGCCCCGGCGTGGCGGGCCACGTTGGTCAGCGCCTCCTGGAAGATGCGGAAGACTGCCGTGGAGCGGTCCTGCTCCAGGACCATGACCTCGCGTTCCACGCTGACTTCACACTTGACTCCCGTCCGCTCTTCAAATTCGCCTGCCTGCCACTGGATGGCTGCGGTGAGACCGAGGTCGTCGAGTATTCCTGGCCGTAGCTCTGAGGAAATCTTTCTCACCGTCTTGATGGCGCTGTCGGCCACTCTCAGCGTTCCCTTTGTCCTCTCCAGCAGCAGTGCTTGGTCCTTGGGCAGCTCCTTTCTCAGCCAGGACAGGTCTATCTTGATCGCCGTCATTGCCTGTCCGATCTCGTCGTGCAGCTCCCGGGCGATGCCGGTCCTCTCTTCCTCCCTGACCGACTCTATGTGCGCGGCCAGCTCGCGCAGTTCCTGGCGTGAAGTCTCCAGCTCCTCCTCCGCCCGCTTGCGCTCGCTGATGTCCCTGTAGATGAACAATATGCCGACTTGCTTGCCTTCGACTATGACCGGCGCTCCCAGGAGGGAGACGGGGATTTCCCTCCCGTCCGCTGTCCTTCTCACCGTCTCCGTGGTCACTATCTCTCCGTGGCTCGCTATGCGGTTGATATCCTTTCCCTCCCCTTGCTTGCCCTGGGGCAGGAAGGAGGTACGAATGTCCTTGCCCTTGATGCCCTCGAGTGGATAGCCGAACAGCTTCTCAAAGGCGGGATTGGCGTCCATGACCCGTCTCTCCATGTCGATGGAGAGCACCGCCTCGGGAGCACCGTTAAACAGGGATCGGAAGTAGTCCCTCTGGTACCTGGCCTCTTGCTCCGCCCGCTTGCGCTCGCTGACTTCGATCCAGTTTGACAGGTAGTACAGGTACTTCCCGTCCCGCACCACCGGCGTGCCGCTTATCTCCGCCCAGAACCTCTCCCCGTTCTTCCTCTGGAGTTGCACCTCGACGTTGTGTGACCCCTCCGCCATGGCCTTCCTCAGGGACTTCTCCGTCTCGGCCCGGGTCTCCTCGGGCCAGAAGGGGTAGGGGGCTTTCACACCGACCAGCTCCGCAGCGGAAAACCCGGTTCGCTCTTCCAGGGCCCGGTTCACGTACCGTATCGAGCTGTCTTCGTTGGCTACCAGTACGGCAGCGGGGGAGTTGTCCAGCAGGCTGCCGCGGAACTCCTCGCTCTCCCGGAGTGCCTCCTCTGTCTTCTTGCGCTCGGTTAGGTCCAGCAGCGAGACCACACTCCTGTTGGTGCCCGGTATCATGGCTATGGTCAAAAGGATGTCCTTGATAGCTCCCTGCCTGTCCACTGCCCTGGACTCATAGTCCTTGGGAGCAGACGCAGGGTCCGCGCGCCGCGACTTGTGATACTCCTTCATTCTCTCCAGGTCTTCTGGGACAACGAACTCCGTCCAGCTCTTCTTTCCCTCCACCTCCTCTCTGGAATAGCCGGACAGCCTCTCGAATTCCTGGTTTGCCAGAGATATCGTGGTATCTTCCTCGATGATTATCGTCGCGGTGCCGGTACTCTCGAAAACGGCGCGGTATCTGTCGTCGCTTTCCCGCAGTGCTAGCTCTGCCCTTCGCTGTTCTTCCTCCAGTTCAGTGCCGTGCAGGGCAGAGGCGATGTCCACCGCCGCTTCTTGCAGCAGCGTCTGCTCCTCGGGGTCGGTGGCGAACTCGGCGGGGACGGATACCGATATCAGGCCGTACACGTTGCCTCCGTGCTGCAGCCGCGCTGTCATCGCTCCGCGGCCGCCGTATCTGTGCGACAGGGGGCAGTCGGCGCAGGCGGACACGGGGTCTTCGGTTACCACCACGCCGGCCTGGCCCAGTGCCTTCCTTCCGTGGCGGGTTAGCTCGCCCTTCTTCAGCAATTCCACCATGGGCAGGAAGTCCCTGCCCAGCCCGGATTCGGCCCAGTCCAGCAGCCGCCCGTTGTCATCGAGGAGGGCGATCCAGGCGTTGTGGAAGCCCCGAGTCTCTGTGAGGGTGCTGCAGACGCCTTTGAGCAGCCTGCCGGGGTCCCTTTCCCTGGTGATGAGCTGGTTGACGTTGCGGATGGCGCGCAGCATCTGGTTCAGGTGCTCCAGCCTTCCTTGCACACTCTTACGCTCGGCTTTCGATTCTCCCAGTCCCGACGCGCACCTACGCAGCTGTGCCCGCACGTTTATCATCTGTCCCCCTGTTGTCGTGCTCCGTGCCCCCGGCTTCCACAAAGCTCTGCCGTGTGAACGGAGACGCCACCAGTACTATTGTACTGGCGGAGACTAGAGGATGGTTATCGGCCTTTGTCTGATTTTCTTGTAGGAATTCGACTCAAAGCGATGTAGGTATTTGTCCTACAAATGCGTGATGGTTGACGGGGGAAGGAGATTGCCGTGGGGCTTCGGAGGGACCGTCCGCCAAGAGGGGAGTCGATGCTGGCAGGTGTTCATCTATAGAGCAGCGCTCTGATGCCCCACCTGTGTGGCTGCTTCATAGGCCATGTGTGAGATGATGGCGGCGGCAGCGTCCCCCAAAAGGGGCAGTCGGTGGCCTGGTCGGGTGGTGAGCCCACGGGAGGACTGCCATGGCACCATAGCAGGACACGACGCCGCAGGGCCCCTCTTGGCTCGCTAGCTTTGATACCTTCCTACGCCTGTTTCCCTTTCCCAGCAGGGATGCTCACTCTTACCGTGGTGCCTTTGCCCGGAACACCGGTGATGGTGACCTTGCCTCCCCAGGGACGGAGAAGCTCCCGCATTCCGACAAGTCCCGAGGACCCTGGCGCGGAGGCCTGCTCCCTGGTTATGCCGCTGCCATTATCCGCAATCTCGAGCACTATCCTGTCATCCGTCTTCGTGAGGCTTATGTTGACCTCTGTTGCCTCGGCATGACGGGCCACATTGCTGAGCGCTTCCTGAAACACGCGGTATACTGCCAGAGAGCAGTCGGCACCCCGGGGGGCGGCGTCTTTATCCAGGCTCAGCACAGACTTGATTCCTGTGCGCTTCTGGAATTCCTCGGCCTGCCATTCTATCGTCGGGGCAAGGCCGAGGTCGTCCAGCATCCCCGGCCTCAGTTCCATGTACAGCCTCCTCAGCCTTTCGGTGTTGCTCTGGATGAGCCTTGACATTGATTGTGCCTTCTCAAGCAGCTCAGTGTCATCTCTGGATAGCCGTCGCTCCAGCCAGTGCAGGTCTATCTGGAGAACCGCCAGTGCCTGTCCCACCTCATCATGCAGTTCCCAGGCAACGGCCGCACGTTCCTCCTCTCTGACTAGCTGTAGCTGTGTGGCGAGCCTGCGTAGCTCGTCGCGGGAACTCTCTAGCGCCTCCTGCGCCTGCTTGCGCTCGCTGATGTCCCGGATGATGCCCTGGTACCCCACGATGCTCCCGTCTTCGGCGTGCCGCAGGGTTGCCGTGAGCAGGCAGTCCATCGGCGTCGCGTCTTTCTTGCGGAAGCGCACTTCATAGTCAAGCACTGAGCCTTTCTGCTCAATCTCCTGCTGAAATCTGTCCCTGTCTGCGGGTTCCACGTATATGTCCCTGGCGTCCGTCTCCAGCAGCTCCTCCCTGGTGTAGCCGAACAGGTCCAGCATGGACTGGTTGACGTCGATGAACCTGCCCTCCCGGGTGGTGACATAGATGGCGTCCCTGGACTGCTCGAACAGCGACCGGTATTCTTCCTCGCTCTTGCGCAGCGCCTCCTCCGCCTGCTTGCGCTCGGTGATGTCCTTGATAGTTGCGAAGTAGCTGACTGCGTTCCCCTGCTTGTCTTCTATCTGGGAGGGGCTTACGAGTACCGGGAAGCGCTCACCATTCTTTCGCACAAAAGCCAATTCTAAGGTATCGAATTCGCCCTTCAAGGTCTTGTTGAAAGCTTTCTCTATCCTTTGATACTCCTCTGGTGGCCAGTAGGGGTGTGGAGGCCCGCTTCCGACAAGCTCCTCTCTGGAGAAGCCAGTCATGCTGCAGAGAGCAGGATTGACATCAATATGTACACCATTAGGATCGAGTACTGAAAACCCATCCCGCATCGAGGCAATTAGGCTCGCTGAGAAATCCCTTGACCTCTCCAGCGCCTGCTCTGCCCGCTTGCGCTCGGTGATGTCCACCCAGTTTGATAGGTAGTACAGGTACTTCCCCTCCCGCACCACCGGCGTGCCGCTTATCTCCGCCCAGAACCTCTCCCCGTTCTTCCTCTGGAATTGCAGCTCAACGTTGTGTGACCCCTCCACCATGGCCTTCCTCAGGGACTTCTCCGTCTCGGCACGGCTCTCCTCGGGCCAGAAGGGGTAGGGGGCCTTCACGCCGACCAGCTCCGCAGCGGAAAACCCGGTTCGCTCTTCCAGGGCCCGGTTCACGTACCGTATCGAGGTGTCTTCGTTGGCCACCAGTACGGCAGCGGGGGAGTTGTCCAGCAGGCTGCCACGGAATTCCTCGCTCTCGAGCAGCGCCCGCTCTGCCTTCTTGCGCTCGGTGATGTCCTCGGTGACGGCCACGAATGCCCTGGGTTCACCGGTCGCGCCCTTGATGAGAGCGGCGCTAAGCTGGCCGGGGAATTCGCTGCCGTCCTTTCTCAAAAGGCTGTACTCAATGGTGCCGCTGTGGCCCATCTCCAGCGTCTTCTTCAGGTTCTCCGCAGCCCTGCTATGCTCTCTTTCAGCGATCAAGTCGAAGGCACTCCGCCCGATGAGTCCCTCCTTGCTGTCATAGCCATGCATGCGAAGGGCAGCGCTGTTCGTGTCGGCGATCTTGCCCTCCAGGTCGGTGACGGTGACCCCCTCAGCTACAGAGTCGAACGTGAGGCGCAGCTGCTCTTCCGACTCCCGCAGCGCCTCCTCTGTCTTCTTCCGCTCGGTGACTCTTCCCAATCGCTCGGCCACGGCAGCAAGCAGCCGCCGCTCTTCTTCTAGGAAGGGACCTTCGTCGCTCTCCGGCCTCTCCTCCAGGTAACAGACCTCTACTCTTCCCACTTTGTCGCCGTGTACTTTGATATCCGAGGACTGCCGCCACCTGGTTTCTCTGTGGTTTTCTGTCTTGAACTCACTGTCACCGATGGTGATTCTGGCGCAGGCAATCTCTGGATATTGCCAGCTTCCCGGAAGCAGATTCGCCACCCCTCGATACACATCATCCAGTGCAATGCCCGGTCTTTCGATGATCTCAGCGACGCCGTAAAGGCAGCCCAGCTCCTTCACGCGTTCCCTCACTTCCCACTCCGCTTTCCTTCGCTCCTCCTCCAGCTCGATGCTGTGCAGGGCGAAAGCGACATCTCCAACAAGCTCTTTCAACAAGGCTTGTTCTTCCTCGTCTCCGGCGAATTCAGTGGGGGTGGAGACAGACAGCAGGCCGTAGATGCCCCCGCTGTGTTCCAGGCGGATGGTCATCGCTCCCCTGCCGGCGTACTTGCCAGATAGGGGGCAGTCGGCGCAGGCTGACACCGGGTCTTGGGTTACCACCACGTCGGCCCGGCCCAGCGCCTTCCTTCCGCAGCGGGTTAGCTCGCCCTTCTTCAGCAATTCCACCATGGGCAGGAAGTCCTTGCCCAGACCGGTCTCAGCGTGTGTCAGCAGCCTGCCGTTCTCGTCCAGGAGGGCAACCCAGGCATTGTGGTAGCCCCGTGTCTCTGTGAGAGTGCTGCAAGCGCCCTTGAGCAGCCTGTCGCGGCCCCTTTCCCTGGTGATGAGCTGGCTGACGTTCCGAATGGCGCGCAGCACCAGGTTCAGGTGCTCTGTTCGCTCCTCCACTTTCCCGCGCTCGGCCTCTGCCGTTTCCAGCTCAGCAATCCGTTTCCGCAGTTCCGCTAGCTCGTTCATCTTCTGTTCTCCTGTCCTGTCCCGGGCCTTCACCAGGCTCTCCCGCGTGGGTTGAGATATGTTATTGTGCGGCGGAGGCTGGATGGAGTCAACGCGTGTCTGGTCCTGGTGTGGGGATTTGGCTCAAAGCCATGTAGGTGTTTGTCCTATCTCACGGCTGGGGACCCTCAGTCTCGAGGGCTCCGGCTTCGACCATCCCCAGCAGGATATCCACTACCCCCGCATCGTACTCCGACCCCCTGCCGCGCCTGAGTTCTGCCACGATCTCCGCCCTGCTCCTGGCGGGCCGGTAGGGGCGATGGGCGCTCATCGCCTCCGCCACATTGCACACGGCCAGGATTCGGACATCCGGGCTCAGGTCGTCGCTCCCGATACCGTCCGGGTAGCCCGAGCCATCGAGGCGCTCGTGGTGATGCAGCGCCATCTCGGCCACCGGCCAGGGAAGGTTGCTGTCCTGGAATATCTCGTATCCCCGCCTGGCATGCAGACGGACCAGGCCCCATTCCGGCTGACTCAGGGCACCCGGCTTGTTGAGGATGGACTCCGGGACGGATACCTTGCCGATATCGTGAAGCAGACCGCCGATCTCCAGTCCCAGCAGCCTGTCCCCGTCCAGCTCCATCTCCTCTCCCACGGCTCGGACCAGTTGCGCTACCCTTCGCTGGTGTGAGGAGGAGTAGGGGTCGCGGTACGCCTCTGCCCGCGAGATCGTCTCCGCCAGGTCGACAAAAGAGCGCTCCAGCCGTTCCTCCGCTTTCTTGCGGTCGGTGGCGTCCCTGTAGATGGCCAGGACGCCGATCTGCCTGCCTTCAACCGTGATCGGTGCTCCCAGAAGGGAGACGGGTATCTCTCTCCCGTCTGCCGCCTTTCTGACCGTCTCCATGGCCACTGTCTCTCTCTGGCTCGCCCTCCGGCTGATATCCTTTCCCTCCCCTTCTTTGCCCTGGGGTAGGATGAAGGTATCCAGGTCCTTGCCCTTGATGTCCTCCATGGCATAGCCGAACAGCTTCTCAAAGGCGGGGTTGATGTCCAGCACGCGCCTCTGCAGGTCGAGGGTTGCCACCGCCTCGGGAGTGCAGCTAAACAGCGATTGGAAGTAGTCCCTCTGGTACCTGGCCTCTTGCTCCGCCTGCCTGCGCATCGTTATGTCCGTAGCCACACCGGCGATGGCAACGGGCTTTCCCTGTTGGTCTTTGAGCATGGTGGTGGTCATCTGGGTCGCAAAGGGACTGCCATCCTTGCGGATGTGACCGACCTCTCCTCTGTTGGCTCCCTCCTCAATGACCTTGTTGTTGAAGGGCGTCACGTCCTTCTCGAGTTGCTCTTCGTTGTGGAATATGCTCAGGCTCTTGCCGAGCAGCTCTCCCGGCGACTCGTAGCCATGTATCTGGGCCCATGCCCGGTTGACGAAGGTAAGCCTGCCGTTGAGATCGGCGATGGCCATGCCATCGGACGACTGCTCCACCACGGAAGACAGGTAGCGCAGTCTTTCCTCTGTCCCCTTGCGCTCGGCCTCTGCTGCCTCCAGCTCGGCAATCCGTTTCCTTAGCTCTGCCAGCTCGTTCATCTTCTGTTCTCCTGTGCTATCCCTGTTCTTGGTGGACTTCTGCCGCGTGGACACAGACACGGCCAACGTCATTGTAGCAGCTCAGTCAGGGGGAGGGCAGGGGCATTCGTCCGAGTTTCTTGTAGGAATATGTCTGAAAGTGACGTAGGTGTTTGTCCTACAAGTGGCTAGGGCGTGACGCGTAATGTGTGATGCGTGATGGGTGAGCAGTCGATAGTCGAGAGTCGGCAGTCGACGGTCAATGGCTGGGAGCCTACCGTCATTGCGAGCCGAAGGCGCGGCAATCTCAGAGCTGGCATTCTGACTGCGAGCGCCACGGATGAGCAACGGTCAGGGGGTGTAGCAGAAGTAGTTGGGAACGTACAAACCTGGCTCGGAGTCTGGTTTGGGGGTGAGAAGGGTCTGGTATCCCATCGGCTGCAGGATGCCCGTCAGGTTCTCCAAACGCTCGCTTTCAACGAGGATTCTCGGGTGGAAGCGGGTGAGGGTTTTCCGCAGGCCTCGCAGGACTTCGGCCTCTGCGCCTTCGACGTCTATCTTGACCCAGTCTACTCGCGTCACGTTCTGCTCTTGCAGCACGTCGTCAAGCCGCCTCGCCGGGACTCTCACTGTGACGGGTCGCTCGGAGAAGCACGACCACGGCTTCCCCGAATTGGCCCAGGCCCGCTTGAAGGTGTGCCCTGTGCAGGTCTTCGCCAGGATGAGGTCCAGGTCGGCGTCCCTGTCCCAGGCGGCGAGGTTTAGAGCCGTGACGTTGCTCAGGTGGTTGAGTTTGATATTCTCCTTCAGGACAGCGAAGTTGTCCGGGCTGGGTTCAACGGCCAGTACCAGTCCCTCCGGCCCCACCATTTGCGCCACGCGGAGGGTATACCAGCCTATGTTCGCTCCCACGTCGAGGAATACGTCGCCCGGCCGGGGAAGAAGATACTGCCATAGCTGTGCTTCGTAGTTCATGCCGAGCTCGAGCACAGGCACCTGGGGGACCTTCATTTTCACGCTGCCGATTTCAAGAAGCGCTCGTCGAATCACCGCCGACGACAGGCGGGACCCTGCCCGCCCCAGAAGCGAAGGAAAGCACCAGCCTGGAAGGTAGAGTGTACACGCGAGGAGTATTCCCAGCTTGTTATGGAGTCCTCTGCCGTAAGCTAGGACGCGTGCGCGGACAAGTAGGTGTGTGATGGTAGGGATACGACAGTGGGAGGAGACCGTGCACAGAGTCTGCTCTTTTAGCATTGTTCGGCGACTACATCCCACGGTGTGGCTGGGAACCCCACGGAGGAGCCCCGGGGATCTGCTGCACCTCGTCCGGTGTCGTGCCCTGCGGCCCCGGAAGCTCTCCGGGTGGCCGTCGCGACCGTGAAGGATGCAACTGCGGGTATAGTACACTCCCCGGGCGGGACTGTGCAATGTGCTCGTCTCTCTCGGGGCTTTGGGGGGACCGTCCGCCATGGTGGGTGTCGATACCGGCAGGACAAAGCGGCAACTCAGTCCGGTGCCTTCCCCGTCCGCGTTACCACCCTGCCCAGTACCTCTTCCAGCTCTTCGAGCCCGTAGGGCTTGACCACCACGTCGTCGAAGCCGTAGCGCTTGAAGTAGGCCATCACCGGGTGCGTGGAGTAGCCGCTGGAGACGATGGCCTTGACTCCGGGGTCTATCTCCCGCAGCTTCTGGACGGCCTCCTTGCCCCCCATCCCTCCGGGAACGGTCAGGTCGAGGATGACCGCATCGAAAGGCCGCCCCGACTCCCTGGCCCTGGCATAGCTCTCCACCGCTTCGGCGCCCTCTTTGGCGAACTCCACCTCATAGCCGATACTGGGCAGCCCGCGGCCGAGAGCATCCCTGACAATCTCCGAGTCATCCATCACCAGGATTCTCCCCATGGCGGTGGCAGGGGTCTCCGCTGTCTTCTTCTTCTTTGGTGGGGCTTTCTTCCTGGAGGCGGGGAGATAGACATGGAAGGTTGCGCCGGCACCGGGTGGCGACTCGACTGAGATATGGCCGCCGTGTTTCTGAACGATGGAGTAGGTGGTGGCCAGTCCCAGGCCGCTTCCCTTCTGCTTGGTGCTGAAATAGGGGTCGAATATCCGGCTGAGGTGCTTCCCGGGTATGCCGGCGCCGTGGTCTTCCACGGTTATCTCCACGTACTTGCCCTGGCTCAGGGGCAGAGGGCTTCCCGCTTCGATGGTGACGTTTCTGGCTGCAACGTCGACTATCCCTCCATCAGGCATGGCTTCGTCGGCGTTGATCACCAGGTTGGACATGACCTGATTGATCTGCCCTTCATCGACTTCCACCGGCCGGAGGTCGTCCGGGAGGGAGAACCGGCACCTGACGTTGGAGCCGCTGAGGGCAAAGGTGGCCGAGTCGTGGAGGAACTCTGGAAGGGAAACAAGCTTCTTGACCGGCTCGCTGCCCCTGGCGAAGGTCAGCAGTCGCTGGGTTAGGTCCCTGGCCTGTAGCGAAGCCCTCTCTGCCTCCATCAGGCTGTCGGCAGCTCTGCTGTCGGGCTCCAGGTATCTTGTTGCCAGGGTGATGTTGCTGAGGATGCCTACCAGCAGGTTGTTGAAGTCGTGGGCGATGCCGCCGGCGAGGGTGCCCACGGACTCAAGTTTCTCCAGTCTGAGGCGCTCCTCCGCCGCTCGCTGGCGCTCGGTGATGTCTCTTATGACGCTGACGAAGCCGACTGGATTACCGGAAGTATCCTTCAGCAGGCTGGCGCTTATCTCTGCGGGGTACTGGGAGCCGTCCGCCCGGGTCAGCGTGTATTCCCGGGTTCCCGTGCCTCCCGTTTCCATTAGCCTCTGCATATCGGCCGACGCCCTCTCCCGGTCGTGGGAAGTGATGGTCTCTACGGCATTTCTTCCCAGCAGGTCGCTCTTGGAGCCGGACCGGCCTAGCTGTACCACCTTCTCGTTTGCCTCGATGATGTTGCCGTTCAAGTCTGCGACCACTATCCCCTCGCTCACACATTCGAACATGAGGCGCAGCTTCTCCTCTGACTCTCGCACCGCCTCCTGCGCCCTTTTGCGCTCGCTGATGTCCCGGTAGATGCCCAGCATGCCGACCTGCTTACCTTCGACTATGACCGGCGCCCCCAGGAGGGAGACGGGAATTTCCCTGCCGTCCGCCGCTTTTCTCACCGTCTCCACCGCCACCGTCTCCC
>DAOUEN010000024.1:0-1982 GCA_034430415.1 Dehalococcoidia bacterium | reverse complement strand
CTGGCCGAGAGGTTGGCCCTGAGGGGACACGAGGTCAGGGCCATAGACTATGAGATTCTCTGGCGCACGGAAGGGAAGAGCGAGCTTCTCTCCAGGAGACAGGCCTTTCACGTATCGCGGACACTCCAGGGCGGTGCCGTCACCGTAGTTCGGCCGCCGATACTGAAGATTCCGCTGCTGGACTACGTCTCCATGCTGTTCACCTACCGGAGGGAGATAGACCGGCAGATGCGGGAGTTCGGCCCCGATGTGGTGCTTGGCAATGACCTTCTCACCACCTTCCTGGCGTTCAGAGCCGCCGGGAGGCGAGGCATCCCGTCTGTCTTCTATGCCATAGACGTTGAGCACCGCCTGGTGCCGTTCCGCTTTCTCCGGCCTCTCGGCAGGCTGATGGAAAGCAGGAACATCAGGGCTGCGGACCTGGTACTCGCCATCAACGAGGGACTGAGGGAACACACCGTACGTATGGGCGCCGCTCCTGAAAGGACACGGGTGCTGAGGGCCGGCATCGATCCCGGGGTCTTCGAAGCCGGCACAGATGGCAGGGCTGTGAGGGCAGAGTACGGGCTTGACGACGCCGACACAGTCCTCTTCTTCATGGGTTGGTTGTATCACTTCTCCGGCTTGAAGGAGCTCGTGGCCGACATGTCCAGGCTGAGTAACGGCCGGATGAAGCTCTTGATCGTGGGAGATGGCGATGCCTTCGATGACATACGCGACACGAGGGAGAAACTCGGCCTCCGGGAGAGGGTGGTACTGGCGGGCAGGCAGCCCTATGAGAGGATTCCCGGCTTCGTCGCCGCCTCGGATATCTGTCTCCTGCCCGCCTATCCTGGCGAGAAGACGATGCAGGACATCGTCCCCATCAAGATGTATGAGTACATGGCGATGGGCAAGCCCGTGATCGCCACCAGGCTGCCGGGGGTAGTCAAGGAGTTCGGCCGTGATAACGGCGTGGTCTACGTGGACGGGCCGGAGAACGCAGTTGCCAAAGCTATGGAGCTGGTGCAAAATGGGACCATATCCGAGCTCGGCTCGAAGGCGAGAGCCTTCGCTAGGAGAAACACCTGGGACAATATAACCGATGAGTTTGAAAGGATCCTCAAAAAGGCTATTGAGGACACTTGAAAAGGAGGAGTGAAGAAATGAAAGTCGCAGATATGGGAGTTGAGGAACTTCGGGCGCTCATATATGACGCAGTTGAAGAGAAACTCAAGCAGCTCCTTGGAGACCCAGATGAGGGGCTTGAGCTACGTGAGGATGTTAAAGCAAGGTTGCAGCACTCCCTGGAAGCCTCAGATAGGGGAGAAAGGGGGATTTCTCTTCAAGGGTTGCATCGAGAATAGGTTTGGAATGGTAATCGGTTACTATGTGGAGTTCAGACCTGAAGCACTGGAAGACCTCTGGGCTTTGGATAAAGTAGTGGCACAGCGGGCCTTGAAGAAGACAAGGTGGCTGGCAGAGAATTTCGAAGACATCACACCTGAAATCCTCAAGGGGGATTTCAAAGGGTTGTTCAAGTTAAGAATCGGAGACTATCGAGTTCTCTATACAGTGAACTACAACGAGCGAAAGATTATCATACATCTTGTCGGACATAGAAAAGATGTCTATAAGCAAAAGTAAAGGGGAACGCATAGCAGCCTATCTCAATGAATACCGGGGCAAAACCATCCTCATAACCGGCGGCGCCGGCTGTATTGGCTCGAACCTCGCCAGAGCGCTAATCAGGACGGAAGCTGCCAGGATTGTCGTTCTGGACGATCTTTCGGCCGCTTCTGAGTGGAACATACCTCCTGCCCCCAACGTGACCTTCATCGAAGGCAGCGTGCTGGACGAGGAGGTCTTGGAGCAGGCCGTCCTGGCCGTGGCCCGCGGCTGCGACCCCGACAAGCCCCGCAACCTGGCCAAGTCGGTGACGGTGAAATAGAAGGTGAAGTGAAAGGTGAAGCGAAATGCCACGCATCACCCGTCACGCATTA
>DAOUEN010000023.1:0-2323 GCA_034430415.1 Dehalococcoidia bacterium | reverse complement strand
ATCCACGTCTTCATCCCGGCTTCCGACATACACCTGGCTCACCAGATCCAGAAGAGTCGGGATGAGGTACTGAAGATGGCCCGAGACATGGTGTACCGGGCCAAGAGCTACACGGAGGATATCGAGTTTTCGCCAATGGACGCCTCCCGTGCCGATCCAGCCTATATCTACGAGATCCTGGAGGCAGTGATCGAGGCTGGGGCCACCACGGTCAACATCCCCGACACCGTCGGCTATGTTGCCCCGCAGGAGTTCGGCGACCTGATCGAAGGAGTCATGACTCAGGTGCCCAATATCGGCAAGGCGGTGGTGAGCGTTCATTGTCACAATGACCTGGGGCTGGCGGTAGCCAACACCCTGGAGGCGCTGCGAAGGGGGGCGCGCCAAGTCGAATGCACCATCAACGGCATCGGAGAGCGAGCCGGCAATGCCTCTCTGGAGGAGATAGCCATGGCGCTCAAGACCCGGGAGGACTTCTTCCACCTGCGCACCAACATCGACAGCGTCCAGATCTACAAGACGAGCCGACTGGTGAGCGAGCTCACCGGGTTTGCCGTTCAGCCCAACAAGGCCATTGTGGGGGCGAACGCCTTCCGACACCAATCGGGCATCCACCAGGACGGCCTAATGAAGAAAGCCATAACCTTCGAGATAATGGACCCCAGGTCGGTGGGCATACCGGCGAGCAGCCTGGTGCTGAGCAAGCTGAGCGGCAAGCACGGTTTCAAGGAAAGGCTGGCCGAGCTCGGCTACTCCCTGAACAGAGACGCCCTGGAGCACGCGTACATAAGCTTCAAGGAGCTGGCCGACAAGAAGAAGGAGATAACGGACAGGGACATCGAGTCCCTGGTCGCCGAGGAACTGCGCACGGCGACCGAGATATACCGTCTGGACCACGTCGAGGTTTCCTGCGGGGACCACAGCCTTCCCACAGCTTCGGTGAGGCTCATCGGCCCTGACGGGCAAGCTCTGGCTGACGCCGCACTGGGAGCAGGCCCCGTCGACGCCGTGTACCAGGCGATCAACCGCCTGGTCGGCATTCCCAACAAGCTCACGGAGTTCAGCATAGAAGCAGCCACCGAAGGGGTTGACGCCATCGGAGAGGTACTGATAAGAATCGAGAGCGAGGGCGTCACCTATACCGGCCGTGGCGCCTCCACCGACATAGTGGTCGCCAGCGCCAAGGCCTACATGAACGCCCTGAACCGGCTGGCAGTCAGGAGAATGGCCGCCGAGGGAAAGGCCCACGCAGACTGACATGTCACCACTGAGAAGACGATAGCAGCAGGAAAGGAGAGCCTATGGGAACGATATCCGAGCAGATCCTGGCGACGCACTGCAACGGCCAGAGCCTCAAGCCGGGCGATTTCATCAACGTCCGTGTCGATATGGTGCTGTCCAACGACATAACCGCGCCCCCGGCCATTACGGAGATGAAGAAGCTGGGGGTGACGCGGGTGTTCGATCCCTCGAAGGTGGTCATGATCCCGGACCACTTCTGCCCCGCCAAGGACATCAAGTCCGCCGAACAGGCAAAACAGATGCGCGACTTCGCCCGGGAGCAGGGGGTGTTCTATTTCGAAGTGGGCAGAATGGGGATTGAACATATCCTGCTGCCCGAGCAGGGCCTTGCCCTGCCCGGCCAGGTCATCGTCGGGGGCGACTCGCACACCTGCACCTATGGCGCCCTGGGAGCATTCGCCACCGGCATGGGCCAGACCGACATCGGGGTAGCCATGGCCACAGGCGAGATATGGATGAAGGTGCCGCCGACCATCAAGCTCAGCTACCACGGCGCACTGCCCCCCTGGATCAGCGGCAAGGACCTCATTCTCTGGACCATCGGCGACATAGGCGTCGACGGGGCGCTCTACTGCGCTATGGAGTTCGGCGGCGAGGCAATTGAGGAGCTGCCCATGAGCGGCCGTTTCACCATGGCAAACATGGCCATCGAAGCCGGAGCCAAAGCGGGGATATTCTGCGTGGACGGCAAGACCCGCCAATACGTGAAAGAGCACAGCGACAAGCCGTATACCGAGTTTCTGCCGGAGGCAGACGCGGAATACTGGAAGACCATCGAATACGACGTATCGAGACTTGAGCCTCAGGTGGCGTTCCCCCACCTTCCCTCGAATACCAGGCCCGTAAGCCAGGCAGGCGACGTAAAGCTGGAGCAGGTGGTGATCGGTAGCTGCACTAACGGCCGCCTGGAAGACCTGAGGGTGGCAGCCGCGCTTCTGAAGGGGAGGCAGGTCCACCCCAGCCTGAGATGCATTGTTGTCCCGGGTTCACAGAGGGTATATCTGGACGCCCTGAAAGAAGG
>DAOUEN010000022.1:0-1601 GCA_034430415.1 Dehalococcoidia bacterium | reverse complement strand
TATCCCTTTGAGATTTCAGATTGGTTGACACATCGTTCCAGTCACTTCGTATTTCTTCGACGTGGCTTTTCAGCGTTTCAATCGCTCCCAAGTAGTCGCCCTTGCGCCAGGCTTTCCAGCCATCTACTTCTTCGCTCAGGTTCTCAAGCATAATATGGAGATCATCCATCTTCTGGGACAATGGAGTCTGTTCGACAGTCTCGCCAACAGCTTTTCCTATCTGTGCCACTTCCTGGAAAGCCTGGCTAGACTCTTGTGGCTCCGCAGGGCCGGGAGCTTGTTCAGTCTTTTGGTTTTCTATTCCTTCATTATCCATATTTGTTTGAAATAGGATGCATCCAGGTACTGCTTATAGTCATTGTACCATCTCCGGTTTCGCGAGGACACTCTTGAAAACAAACGCGAAGGCAGGAATCAAGACGGCTGTCACTATTGCTGCTTTGCCCTCCAACCCGTCATCTAGGTCCCTGATACCGGCGACCGGTTGTCCTCCCCGCCAGGCCTATCAAGAGCACGCCTCAGCTCTGTGACGAAAGCGCCAAGAGAGTTGAAGTCGTCTTCAGCCTCCATAAGCTGGATCACCCGGCTGCCGACAATCACCCCGTCGGCTATTTGAGCTACCTTTCCGGCCTGCTCCGGGGTAGATATCCCGAAGCCGACGCAGAGAGGTTGAGCGGCTACCTTCCTCACCATGCTTACGAACGCCTCCAGCGTCCCTGACAGGCTGTCCCTGGCGCCGGTGACTCCGGCCACCGAGACAAGATATATGAATCCGCGGGCCCTTTCCGCAACCAGCCTGATGCGCTCTTCGGTACTGGTCGGTGCCAGCAGGCAAATCAGGTCGAGCTCATGTCTCCGTGTGAGGGCCTCCAGCTCCGAGCTCTCCTCCAGGGGCAGGTCGGGTACTATCAGGCCGTTGACCCCTGCGCCGGCGGAAGCGGCACAGAACGCCTCGAGTCCATAGCTGAAAACCGGATTGAGATAGGTCATGAAGAGCAGCGGTGTGTCAACCTCCCGGCGTAGCTGCCGGGCCAGCTCCAGGCAGAGCTGCGGGGTTACGCCGTTCGACAGGGCTCCGAAACTCGCCTTCTGTATAGTGGTGCCGTCAGCCAGGGGGTCCGAGAAGGGTATCCCCAGCTCAATAATGTCGCAGCCGCTGCGGGCCAGCAGGGGAACAACCTTCAGGGTGGCTTCAACGCTGGGATAACCTACGGTAACGTAGGGTATGAGGACTTTGTGGCCCGGACGGCCGAAGATAGACTCAACGCGACTCATTGTCTTCCCTCCAATGCCGGGACCACGATGTCCATATCCTTGTCACCGCGCCCGCTCAGGTTGACCACTATGGCCTGCTCTCCACCCAGGTCACCGGCTATTCCGGCCGCATAGGCTATGGCATGAGCCGGCTCCAGCGCCGGTATGATGCCTTCGGTGCGACACAGCAGTTCAAAGCCTTCGAGGGCTGCTGTGTCGTCAACGGCAACGTATTCGGCCCGTCCGGTTTCCTTGAGATAGCTGTGCTCGGGGCCGACGCCCGGGTAGTCCAGCCCGGCGGAGACACTGTGCGTTTCCCTGATCTGGCCGTTATCGTCCTGGAGAAC
>DAOUEN010000021.1:0-2259 GCA_034430415.1 Dehalococcoidia bacterium | reverse complement strand
TCCGGCTATCTCCTCCGTCTCGTGGACGACGCAGGACAGGTCGGGGTCCTTGGTCTTCGTCAGGGGGGTGGGGACGCAGATGCAGATGGCGTCCGTCTCTGCCAGCCTGCCCTGGTCCGTGCTGGCCTCCAGTGCCCTGCCGGCCGACACCGCCGCCGACAGGCGCTCCTGGGAGACGTCGGCGATGTACGACTTGCCCCGCTTGACCGAATCCACCCTCTCCGCCTGCCCGTCGAACGCCAGCACCTTGAACCCCGCCTCCGCGAAGGCCACCGCCAGCGGCAGGCCTACGTAGCCCAGCCCCACTACGCCCACGACGGCAGTCCGGTCGTTCAGCCTCGCCTCCAGCTGGGCGGCGTGATGGGTGATGGGTGATGGGTGATCCGTGATGGGTGATCCGTGATGGGTGATGTTCTTCATTCTCTCTGTCCTGTGGTTGCGAGAAGAACTCAACTCAGCTCACAGTAATAGCCACCATCTCCTCTTCCTTCTCCGGCTCAAATGGCGCTGCAAGCATGTCTTCGGCTCCGACCTTGAGCGATTCCATCAGTTCCTCCTTGGTCTTCTCCTGCGCATTCACGCCGGGCAAGTCCACCAGCCACCCAATCCACCAGCCGCCTTCCTTTTTGATTACAGCCCTGAATTCCATCGTATCACCCCCGCGAATCTTACTATCTGACGAACGGCACCCTCAAATCTCTACAGATCTTCCTCGCCAGCTCATCTACTATCTCGTTGTGTCTTGGGACCTCAGTCCTGTTTCTTTCCCTGCGATAGATGCTGTGTCTGCGACCTTCTCTCAAGAGGACGGCTCCGTGTCTGGTCAGATGCTCGATCAGCTCTCTCCTTTTCATCGCCTACTGAACTGTCCGTTTCATCTTCCCCCGTCCCCGGACTATTGACTGTCGACTATCGACTGTCGACTGTATGACCTCCTTCAATCCCTTCTCTAGGTCATACTTTGGCTTGTAGCCAAATTGTCTCGCCTTTGCCACATCGGCCAGGCTGTGTCTCGGGTCACCCGGCCGCGGGTCTTCGTGGACCGGCCTGACGCTGTTGCCCATCAGCCCGATGACCAGCGCGGCCAGGTCGTTTATCGTCGTGCTCTCGCCCCTCCCGATGTTGAAGAGGCCGGTGATGTCGCTCTCCGCCGCCAGGATGTTGGCCTCCACCGCATCGGCGACGAAGGTGAAGTCCCGCGTCTGCTCGCCGTCGCCGAATATGATGGGTGGCTTCCCTGCGGCGGCCCTGGCTATGAACCGGGGAATCACCGCGGCATATTGTGACTCGGGGTCCTGCCGCGGGCCGTACACGTTGAAATACCTCAGACACACGGTGGCAAGCCCGTAGACCTGCTGGAAGACCCGGCAGTAGTATTCGCCGGCGAGCTTGGTCACGGCGTAGGGAGACAGGGGATTGGGTGGCATGTCCTCGCTCTTGGGAAGGGTGGGCGTATCGCCGTATACCGAGGAGGACGAGGCATACACCACCTTCTTGACGCCGTTGTGGCGCGCCGCCAGGAGCACGTTCAGAGTGCCGGTCAAATTGGCCCGGTGGGTCAGTTCGGGGTCCTCGATGCTGCGGGGCACGCTGGCCAGAGCAGCTTGGTGAAACACGCACTCGGCGCCCTGAAAGAGCTCTTGAAGCAACGGCAGGTCAGTGATGCTTCCTTGAACAAACTTGGCTCTTCCCCTCTCGACTTCAACAAAGTGTGCTGTGTTCTCCAGCTTTCCGGTGGAAAGGTCGTCAACAATGGTGACATACCAGCCCTGCTCCAGCAGTGCCTCAGCCAGATGTGAGCCGATGAAGCCGGCTCCTCCCGTGACCACCGTCGTCCTGTCTTGCTTCACTATTGCTGCGACCAAGACAATAATAACGCCGCTACCACTATGAAGCAACAGGAATGGCAAAGGTATCGGTATTTGTCTGATTTCTCGGTAGGACTTTGCCTCGAAAGCCTGTAGGTGTTTGTCCTACAACAGCATTGCGCTCGACGCGCAATGTTGTGATGCGTGATGCGTGATGGGTTGGGAGTCAGAAGTCCGGAGTCACGAGTCGGAAGTCGATAGTCGAAGCTCCACCGTCATTGCGAGCCGCAGGCGCGGCAATCTCGGGGATGCGTGATGGGTCGATAGTCAGCAATCAGAGGTCTGGAGTCGACAGTTGGTAGTCCTTAGTCGGCAGTCAGGAATTCACTGAACTTGGTCTCGGGGGTGCGTCGGGTTCCTAGTATCTTCCCCGCCTTCCGCCGCCTCCGCC
>DAOUEN010000020.1:0-2205 GCA_034430415.1 Dehalococcoidia bacterium | reverse complement strand
ATGGTATTGGCAGGTGAGCAGCACCAAAGAAGATGAAGAAGACAGCGACCCCCACTTGGCGTGAAGGTGCTGTAGATACCGCCAAGAAACACACAAGAATCGCCTGTCTTCTGTTGAGTCTGAAGCAAGCAGACTCTCGGTTGTGAGAGCTTATATGTTGGCTGCGAACCAAGAAGCAGATACGTACAAAGGCGCCTGAAATCCCAGGCGCCTCAAATAGCCGGCTATTCTGAATCAGGACCTATTCCCACTGCACGAACATCGGCATGATTACGTGGACGTAGTTGTCCACGCCTATGGGCCGGATGACACCGGGGCTTGACGGAGTGGTGACCTCCAGGGCAACCTGAGACTGGCGGAGAATGGACAGAACCTCGGAGAGATATTTCACGTTGAACGCGATCTTGGCCTCCTCTCCATCCACCAGAGCGTCGATTTCACTGACGTTACCGCCGATCTCCTCGACCTGAGCGGAAGCGGCTACCTTTCCGGGGGTGAGCTCCGCACCCGGGGTGATGACCAGGCGGACAATGCCGCTGCCATCCCGGGCGAACACGGACGACATCCTGCTAATGCGCAGGAACTCACCGATGTCGAGTACCGCCCTGGTGGTGTAGCCCTGGGGAATGACCTGGGAGTAGTTGGGAAAGGAGCCCTGAATCAACTGGGAGACCACCTCGACATCCTTGAGGCGGAAGAGGGCCTGGCTCTTCTGCTGGTTAATCAGCATTTCCACCGGCTCCTCCTGGTCCACCAGAAGGCGATTCAGCTCGGTAAGCGTCCTCGCCGGGATAATTACCGTGACTTTCTCTTCGACCGGGGAGGGAAGGGCCACCTTGTGAACAGCCAGCCGGAAACCGTCGGCGGATGCCAGGCTGAGGTCCGTCCCTTCGAACTCAGCGTTAATTCCAGCCAGCACAGGGCGGGACTCTTCAACGGCGGCAGCGAAGGCCACCTGCGTGATTCCTTCCCTGAGAGCGCCTGCCTCAATGCTGGTGCCTATGCCGTCGGTTACCTGCGGGATAGGAGGGAAATCCTGGGCATCGATCCCATTGATGTGAGCCTGAAACCGGCCGCTTTTCAGCTCTACGGTGTGGCCGCCGGAAGGCAGGGTGATTTCAATAAGGTCGTTGGGCAGGGAGCTGACGAAGTCAATGAGCAACCGGGCGGGCATGGTTATGCTTCCTTCCTCCTCCACCTTGGCGCCGACCCAGCAGGTAGTGGCCATCTCCAGATTCGTCGCCGCCAGCTTGAGCTGCGATTGCTCGGCTGACAGGAAGATATTCTGGGTGATAGGCAACGTTGACCTGGTGGCCACCGCCCTTCCGACAATGCCCAATCCCCGGCTAAGGTTCTCCTGAAGGCAAGATAGTTTCATAGGCCACCTCCGACTGTCCTAGGTAAGTAATGATACTATCGGCATCAGTCAGAGTCAATGAGCCGTTTCAACACCTGCCGCGCCATAACGCTGGCTCTGGCGCGATGGCTGACCTGGTTCTTGACCTCCAACGGCAGCTCGGCCATGGTCTTGTCCAAATCCGGCAGATAGAAGACAGGGTCGTAGCCAAAGCCACTTGCCCCCCTTGGATCGAGAGCGATGATGCCCTGACACTCGCCGTGGCACAGCTCCAGCTCTCCCCCCGGGGTGGCTACGGCAATAACGCACTTGAAGCGAGCGGTACGCTCTTCCCAGGGAACTCCTTCGAGCCTGGCGAGAAGAGATTGTATCCTGTCCGAATCAGTGGCGTCCTTGCCGGCAAAGCGGGCTGAGAATATCCCCGGCTCGCCGTTTATGGCGTCCACCTCCAGCCCCGAATCATCAGCGACGGTCACCAGCCGGGCCGATTCGGCGTGGGCGGTAGCCTTGAGGCTGGCGTTCTGCTCATAGCTGTCACCTGACTCGATGACAACCCCGGACACTCCCCGGTCAGCCAGCGTGACTATCTGGTAGCCGAGGCCGTCGAGAAGAGACCGGTACTCCCTGATCTTGCCAGGGTTGGCGCTAGCCAGCAGCAGTCCGGGCATTGCTAGTCCTCAAGGGGTTGGAACCTTGGGGCCAGCTTGGCGCTTACCTCGGGCATAGTGGTATATTCCATCTCGTCCAGCGGCAGACGATGCGGCTCGAAGGGGCCCATGCGGCGCATGAAGTCCGCCATGACCAGCGCGTCCTGCCGGGCGGTGTCGAAAGCTACGTCATCAAACATA
>DAOUEN010000019.1:0-13044 GCA_034430415.1 Dehalococcoidia bacterium | reverse complement strand
TGGGATTTGTCAATACCACGCATGGCGTAATGCGAGACACGATAGTCGATAGTCGGGAGTCAAGAGTCGACGGTCGATAGTCGGCAGTCGATAGTCGGGGTGGTCTGCGGGTCTAGTTCGGGAGAAGGGGATTGGAAAGGGATAATTCCGTGGGCGCTTGACATTTCTGTACGATTATGGGATACTGGTCATATGTGGAGTGGATTTGTCGGGGAGGTATATTTTTTTGGCCGGCAGTTGCATTGGTGGTATGACTGAGGCTTACGGCGTGTCTGTAGCGGTGAAGCGCGGCAAGAGGTAGCGAAGAGGGCGATAGCAGATGAGAGAGGAAATCCTGGGCCTGGTGAAGAGGGCGAGCGGGCAGCACAACATCCTGGTGCTGCCGCGGCTGTTTCTCGACCTGACCGGCGACCATCATTCCGCGCTGCTGCTGTCGCAACTGCTGTACTGGTCTGACCGCAGCGCCAACAGGGAGGGCTGGGTATACAAGACGCATGCCGACTGGCACGGCGAGCTGGGGCTGAACCGCTATTACCTGGACAAGGCGAAGAAGAGGCTGAGGGAGCTGGGCTTCATAGAGGTGAAGGTGAAGAAGGCCAACGGCAACCCGACGATGCATTTCAAGGTGAACGAGTCGGCGCTGAGCGGAGCGCTGATGAAGCTCCTGGGGAAGGTGGCAGGCGAGGGTGACAAATCGAAAGGCGAAAGGGCGGCAGAAGGAAATGCCGAGGTGGGGCAAAAGGAAATGCGGGAGCGCGACATAACATTAACAGAGACTACCACAGAGACTACTGCAAAGAGTGGAGGAGATGGCGGAGAGGCAAGCGTGTATGAGAGGGAGCTATTCGATATCCTGGAGCGGATTCCCAGGTTCCCCGGGGGCAGATCCCTGGAGAAGCTCCGCGAGCTCGGGTCCGACTATCCGGACCTGGACTACCGCCTGGAGTTCAAGAAGTTCGCGGAGTACTGGAGCACAAGGCAAGTGAAGAGACCGTGGCTGGCCCTGAGAAACTGGATGGAGAGGGCGGGAGAAGGTCGTTGCCAGCGAAGCGGGGCAAGGCCACGTAGTGAAAGCAGTCGCAGCAGAGAGCTGCCGGCGAGCTACACGGCTCCACCGAGGTACGATGACTGAGGACGGGGGAGGCATCCCTTACGGCTCCGAAGCGGGTTGCAGCGTCTGCGGGGGATGTGGATTCGTGCATCCACGCAAAGCCGGCGGTGGCGTCGACTACGCAAGGGCGGTGCCGTGTCGGGCGGCGGACTGCCTGCTGGAGAGAGTGACTGCCTACAGGAACGGAGAGCCATTCGCCCGGGCGCAGGGAGTTACGGCGCCGCAGCAGACGTTCGAGACGTTTGACCCCGTCCCCGGGACAGGGGAGGCGCTGAAGTACGCCAGGGCTATTGGCGACGGAACGAGCCAGTTCATCTGGCTACTAATCTACGGTGGGGTGGGCAACGGCAAGACCCACCTGTGCAACGCCATTGCCAGGCGGGCGCTGGGGCGAGGAGTAGATGTCCGCATCAAGGCGGTGGCCGAGCTTTTCTCAGAGCTGCGGTCGTCATTTGACACTCACGGCAGCGAGGGGGTGATGGAGGGGCTGAAGCGGACCTTCCTGCTGGTGCTGGATGACCTGGGAGTGGAGTACGGCAGCGACTGGGAGAAGGCGAAGTTTGACGAGCTGATGACGGCGAGGTTCGCCAATGCCAGGCCCACCGTGCTCACCACCAACACGGACCTTAACGACCTCCCGCCCAGGATAAGGAGCAGATTCGAGGATAGAGGGCTCTCGCGGATGGCGCACAACAGCGCGGGAGACTACCGGAAAACGAAGCGCGGTGGCCTGAGACCGGCTCGAGGCAGCGGGTCACTGAAGGAGGAGCCATGCAGAAGTCAGTGGAAGAGCTGATAGACCAGGGCTACTACGAGCTGGCGGCCTACAGGCTGGTCTATGGAGTGGCGAAGGCGCTGGTGGAGGAGGACGGCAGGAGGGGGAAGCGGAGGCAGCGCCGCCGGGTGATTCTGAGCGATGAAGCGGTGAGGATGCTGGAGGGAGCCGAGAGGGTGGGAAAGCCGCAGGAGTGAGGGCGAGCGATGGCAAAGAAGGGAGCACAGAAGGGGAACATGAACGCGCGCAAGCACGGGTTCTACTCGACGGTGATGAGCGAAGCGGAGAAGGAGCAGCT
Source organism: Dehalococcoidia bacterium (assembly GCA_034430415.1). Lineage (GTDB taxonomy): Bacteria > Chloroflexota > Dehalococcoidia > GIF9 > AB-539-J10 > JADFUZ01. The sequence continues at coordinate 10,860 of DAOUEN010000019.1, read as the reverse complement.
AGAGGAGGCGTCGCGCGTGGAGGGCATCGATGAGGAGATCTCGCTGCTGAGGGTAAGGCTGAGGGAGGTGATGAAGAACTATCCGGAGAGGATAGACGTGCAGATGGAGGTGGCGAACACGATCGCCCGGATGCTGAGGACAAGGCAGCGGCTTAACAAGGAGCAGAAGAAGTCGTTGAAGGAAGCCATCGCCAGGGTGATGGAGGAAGTGGCCGCGCCGCTGGGGATAGGGGTTGGGATGGGGGTGGGGATAAAGATGACGGGGAAGTAGGCCGGGCCGGAGCCAGGGGTGCAATAGGCAGGAGCTTTGAGCTGGCGCTCGGGCTCACTGATTAGACTGGATGCTGTGGCCGACGACCACCCGAAGTCGGGGTGGTGTAACTCGCTGGGCGCAGCCTGGACTCGTGCTGCCCGGCTGCACGGAACGCCCTCTCATAACTCATGTGTCACCTATCTATCTGAACGAGGTCACAAGTCCTAGCACATACGTAAGGGGAGCAGAGTCGGGCGACCAACTTCCGGTGCAAAACGGTACGTAAGGTTGATGGAAGGAGGATAGCTTGCGAGTAGACTCGAAGTATGAAGAAGTGGGGGTGTGCCGGGATAGCACTGCTGGCACTACTGGTAGCCGGTTTGTGGTTGGGGCTGGGAGCGGCCGGCGAAAACGCAGTGGCCGATGAAGGCGATAGCGGCGAGGTGGGCTGTGCTTCCTCTGAGGCGGCGATATCTTACTCGTCTGACAGTAGCGATGCCGGCACGCTGGAATCACTGGTCGAATCGGAGTCACCCAGCGAGGGCCAGGCTTCCGGAATGGCATATACCGGTGATCCTGATGCAGCTTCTCTAGCTCAAAGGTGGGGGGTCGGCAGGATCCAGGCGCCGCAGGCATGGCAAATAGCAGGAGGGGGAGAGCCGACGCTGGTCGCTATTCTCGACACCGGCATTGATGCGGACAACGAGGAGCTGGGTGACAGAGTGGTGGGCGAGGTCAATTTCACGGAAAGCCCGACCAGCGATGATCTCTACGGACACGGGACTCACATGGCCGGCACCGTGGCCGCCATCGCTCCCAACTGCCGGCTGCTCAACGTCAAAGTGGCTGATGACCGGGGCAGATGCCAGGCATCAGCCGTCGCCAGAGGCATCGACTGGGCAGTGAACCATGGAGCCCAGGTCATCAACCTGAGTCTGTGCACCGAGGCATCGCCGGACCTGGAGAAGGCGATTGACTATGCCTGGAGCCGGGGAGCAGTGGTGGTGGCAGCGGCGGGCAACGAGGGCGGGTCTTCGGCAGCCTACCCGGCCTACTACGCCGGATGTCTTGCCGTAGCTGCCACCAATGAAGGCGATTCCCTGGCCGTGCTGTCCAACCACGGGGACGGTGTGGATGTGGCGGCCCCGGGCTTCAAGATCTACTCCGCGCTACCCGACGATCAGTATGGCTATGAGACCGGCACTTCACCGGCGGCAGCCCATGTGTCGGGTGTAGCTGCGCTGGTATTCAGCGTGGCGGTGGACGGCAACGGCGACGGCATGGTCAACGACGAAGTGCGGCAGGCAATTGAGAGCACCTGCTCGTGGATCGGCGTCGGTGGTGTGGGGAATGGACTGGTGAACGCTTTTGAGGCGGCGGAGGCCGCGATCTCTCTCGCCTAACTCCTCTCTGGCCTAGCTCCCCGGTAGCTCTTCTGATGTGTTGTTTGTCTGCTGTGTGAGGCTAGCGTCGACTCCGGCTCCAGCAAAGACCCCGGTAGGTGGGAATGGCTGGAGGTGGTGCAGAGGTTCACGAGGCCTGTCACCTTCAATGGCAATCTGAGGTTCTACAAAGCACCGCTGTCCTGGTGGTCCGCGGGGGCTGCTAGATGCAATTCCTCAGAGTAACCTCACCCCATATTGCTTCAACTCCGACGCCATGCCCTTGGCATCTCCCACCAGCCTGGTGAGTTCAGCCCAGAAGTCGCTGCTGTGGTTCTTGAGCCGAGTATGAACAAGCTCGTGCAGAATCACATAGTCCATCAGCTCTTCAGGCAGGCGGATAATCTTCATATTGAGGCTGATGTTGTTCCTGTGAGAGCAGCTGCCCCATCTCGTTCTCTGATTGCGAATGAACACTCTGTCATAGGTGAAACCGTGTTTCGCCGCCAGGTGTCTCAGCCTTCTGGTGAGCTTCCGTTTGGCTTTCGCCCTGTCAATATCGACAGAAGCAGCCGAGGCAACTCTGTTTTGATTCTCGTACTGCTTCATCTGGTGCAGGTGCCTCTGTATCCAATCGGTCCTGGCATAGACGAATTCCTCGGCTTTCCTGAAGGACGATCCATAAGGAACAGCAACCCGAACCCCCGTGAACGGCTTCACCGAGATACTCACGTGTTTGGCCCGCTCGCTGCGTTCAAACAGAACCGGTCCCACGCCATCAATCTCAACAGTGTTGGAATGCGCCATCAGAAATGCCCTTCCACGTATTTCATGGCCTTCCCGAGCAATTGTATCACCTGCCTTCCGCCTACTAGCCTCTTCACACAGTGTACTCCTATTTCCCTTCGGCAATACTGTAATTCCTCTTTCTGAGGTAGTCCCCCAGCAGTATTGACGTTATTACCACCAGCGGTATGGACACCAACAGTCTGATCGCAGTGAACTTGATCCCCAGGAAAGATGCCTCAAATATGGTCATGGGGACTCGGCAAATGGCGGAAGCACCTATGTAGGTGAAGATAACACTGAGTTTGGCCCCTTTAGTGTAAAGGGAGTAGGCAACGGGAAATGCCACATATAGGCCTCCGACTGTGGTGCCGGCAAGCAATATCCCCCACACATAGCCCCTAATACCAGATTCCTCACCGAGATGCTTCTCGACTGTCTCCTTCTTCACCCATACCTCAAACAGGCCTATAAGCACAAACGCGCAGGGCAGTATCTTGAGCATATCCAGTGCGAAGAAGGCGAAATTGCGGCTGATCTCCCTCCCCGGGTCGAAGCCGAATATCCAGGAAAGGGCAATGAAAACGGCGTACGATGATATGACTGCCGTTCTGATTAGGCTGCTCCGCTTCACCAGAAAACCTCCCCAAAAAGGATACCGGTCACTGCTGCGATGATGAGAGCTATGAAGAAGCTGATGGCATTTCTCATTATGGTTACTCTTGCCCCGAAGTACCGGCTCTCAATGGGGTAAGTAAGAACGCCTACCATCATCAGGGTAGTAGTGAAAGCAGACAAGACCATATAGGCAACACCCTTCTTGAGTAGAATGCCAGCCAGGGGATAGGCGATGAAGCCCGGCATCAACGTTATGGAGCCGAGCAAAGAAGCAAAGAGAACGCCGGCGAATTTGTTATCCACACCGAGATACTGTGAAATGACTACATCGGGAACCAAGAAGAGGACGATTGAAACGAGTACAAGCATGAGCAGAAAAGCGGGCAATATGTTCGTCAATCTCCTGTAAGAGACTCTCAACGCCTGCAGCGTTTTCTCTCTGCTCGCAATGAGAGAGAGCACAAGAGCCAGTCCGGTTAGGGCATACGACCAATGCATATGAAGAGCTATCCTCGGTTGAAAGAGTAACGTTCTGGTTGTCGAAGTTCCGACATTATTTAGCAGAAACGGGCGCTGTTACTCAAGTCTCAGGCTCGGTCTCGGGAATGGAGTCGCGCCGGTCACTGGAGCCAGCAGAGGCGTTGGCAAAGGGGTCAGGGATGGCGTGGTGGGTGCCGGGTTGAAAAGCGCCAGGAACCGAGGAGGAGCAGACCGACGGCCACCCGGAGTCCAGGCGGTGCAACTCTCCAGGGACAGACAGGGGTTGTGCTGGTTGGTGGCAGAGAACGCCTCCGCTGCTCGGTATGTATTGAAGACACAGGAACGCTCCTTCCGCGGACTTCGTGTCTTGCCTATCGGGGCGCAACCTGTCAACTCCCAGGGGAACACGCTGTGGCCTTCCTGAACAACCGGGTGTTTGAAAAGGACACGGCCAGGCAATACACTATAGGTTGTGGGGAAAGCACGTCAAAGGTCCATTCCCGCTGGCATAGCAGATAGAGAAGGACTGTTCTTTCCAGCAGGTGCTTGAAGAACGAACAGGACAAGAGGGTATGAGAGACTCAGCAGGCAGGAAACGAGGCCAGGGTCAAGCCAGAGCGAAGGCACCCCAACCAGCAGAGAGCCAGCCAGCACATGAGTCCATGGCAGAACTGCAGTCGCGGTTGGGGGCTTCCCTGAACGGCCTCAGCCAGGTCGAGGCCCAGAGCCGCCTATCTAAGTATGGCTACAATGAGCTTGTTGAGAAGAAGGTCAACCCACTGCTGAAGTTTCTCTCCTACTTCTGGGGGCCTATTCCCGGGATGATCGTGGCGGCAGCAATTCTATCGGGAGTGCTGCGTCACTGGCCCGACCTCGGCGTTATCCTGACCCTGCTGATAGTGAACGCTGTCGTGGGCTTCCGGGAGGAGTACCAGGCCAGCAATGTGATTGCAGCACTCAAGCAGAGACTGGCCATCCAAGCCAAGGTCAAGCGAGACGGGAGCTGGGTGGCGATATCCGCCCGTGAACTGGTACCGGGCGACATCATCCGCCTTCGTATCGGGGATATCGTGCCAGCAGATGCCAGATTGCTGGATGGAGATCCAGTGGAGATAGACCAGTCTGCCCTGACTGGCGAATCACTACCGGTAGAGCGTAAGCCGGGTGATGTCGTGTACTCGGGGTCGGTCGTCAGGCAAGGGGAGACTGACGCTCTGGCTTATGCTACCGGCGCAGCCACGTACTATGGCAAGACGGCAGAGCTGGTCGAGACAACCCAAGCCCGCAGCCATTTGCAGAAGGCCATCATCAAGATTGCCGATTACCTTATCCTCATCGCCGTGGCGCTGGTCATTGTGATCCTCGGAGTTGCTCTTTTCCGGGGTGATAGCATGACCACTATCGTGCAGTTTGTGCTGGTCCTGACCGTGGCCGCCATCCCCGTGGCCATGCCGACGGTGCTGTCAGTGACGATGACGGTGGGAGCCCACATCCTAGCTCTTAAGCAGGCAATCGTGACCCGGCTCAGCTCTATTGAAGAGCTCGCGGGCATCGATGTGCTCTGCTCCGACAAGACCGGCACGCTTACGCAGAACAGACTGACCATGGCAGACCCCTTCACCGTAGGCGATGCCAGTGCGGAGCAGGTGATCCTCGACGCTGCGCTGGCTTCCCGGGCTGAGGACCAGGACCCCATCGACCTGGCTGTGCTCAGCGGTGTAAAGGATAGTCAGCAACTGGACCGCTACGAGGTGACCCATTTCCAGCCCTTCGACCCAGTTCATAAGCGCACGGAAGCCATGGTGAGACGGGACGGGCATGATTTCAAGGTGGCCAAGGGCGCGCTCCAGGTCATCTTAGAACTGGCCTCCAACGCGGCCGAGATTCAATCTGAGGTTGATGAGGCAGTGAACGGATTTGCATCTCGGGGCTTTCGTTCCCTGGCGGTAGCTCGCACCGACGAACAAGACCAGTGGCAGCTGGTGGGCATAATCCCCCTCTACGACCCGCTGTGGGAAGATTCCAAGACAACCGTTGATGCCGCAAGACAGATGGGTATCGATGTGAAGATGGTCACCGGGGACCAAGTGGCCATCGCCAGGGAGATCGGCCGCCAGTTGGGCCTGGACACAAACATTGTGGATGCCGGACTGTTTACCGACACCAAACATCATGAAGCCGGTCAGATGGCCAATGCCATTGAAGGAGCCGACGGCTTTGCCCAGGTCTTCCCCGAGCACAAATACCATATCGTCGATGTATTGCAGGAACGCGGGCATATCGTGGGGATGACCGGCGATGGTGTAAACGACGCACCAGCATTGAAGAAGGCCGACGTCGGCATTGCTGTCGCCGGCGCTACTGATGCTGCTCGGGCGGCGGCCAGCATCACGTTCCTGGCTCCCGGTCTTTCCGCGATCATAGACGCGATCCGAGAGAGCCGCAGAATCTTCCAGCGCATGACCAACTACGCAATTTATCGGATTGCCGAGACGGTCCGAGTATTGTTGTTCATGACCCTGTCCATCGTAGTGTTCAACTTCTACCCGGTAACGGCCGTAATGATAGTCCTGCTGGCATTGCTCAACGATGGCGCTATCCTGTCCATTGCCTACGACCGCACCTATAGCTCTAACCGGCCGGAAGTGTGGGACATGCGCTTGGTGCTGGGCGTGGCCACGATACTCGGCATCGCCGGAGTGATTTCATCCTTCGGGCTTTACTACTTGGGTGAGAGTGTCTTCCATCTCGGCCGGGAGACCCTTCAGACCCTGATGTACCTGAAGCTGTCAGTGGCGGGGCACCTCACCGTCTTTGTTGCCCGCACCCGGGGGCCCTTCTGGTCCATCCGCCCTGCACCGATCCTTCTGGCGGCAGTACTGGGCACACAACTGGTGGCTACGTTGATCGCCGTCTACGGGCTGTTAATGTCTCCCATTGGGTGGGGTTGGGCGCTAGTGGTGTGGGGCTATGCCCTGGCCTGGTTCCTCGTTGGCGATCGGGTGAAGTTGATGGCATACAGAATCTTCGGTCGGGAGCATTCGGGCTTTCTGGCAAGGGAAGCCAGGAGATGAACCCATCCAATGGTTGCCCCGGCTGTCGGTGAGGTGCGGTGAGTGGCGTCATCACTATTGTTAGGGGAGGTGGTGTAGTTGCGGCAGAGATGGTGATAGGAGATGAGTCGGGAGTCGATAGTCGAGAGTCGGGCTGACTACCTGGCAAAGGGGTTAGGGGTGCTGCGGTGGGTGCTGGGTTGAAAAGCGCCAGGAACCGAGGAGAAGCAGGCCGGCAAGCAGGTAGGGGAGACCCAGCATCGACCAGGCGAGGAGGTGACCATGCCCGGCGCAGAGGCCTATGTGGATGCCCAGCCCGACAGCGGGGCCTAGCAGGAGTATTCCAGCAAGTCGCTCTCGCCACCAGGATACGACGCAAGCGGCCAGTGCGATCACTCCAGGTACGCCGAGCACGACACCTTCTGTTGTGATTGGTTCGGAGCCGTTGGTGGTATCCGGGCCAATCAGCATGGTCAGGAAGAGCATCGCTCCAGCCAATGCGACGGCCCGTGCCGCCCATCTCATTGGCTTCGCCAGGCGGTGGCGGCCCTGTGGCGTTGGCTCCATTTCTATGCCTGTCAACGGAGTGCAGCAGGCTATACCAGTCCCTTTTCAGCTTTTCTGCGCCTCGAGGTGCTCCAGAGCCTCTTTCGCAGCTTCCCTGACATCCTTATTTCTATCCTTAAGAGATTTGGTAAGGGGTTCTATTGCCCTGCCATCACCTATGTCTCCGAGAACCCTCGCTGCTCCCAGTCGAACACGCTTATCTTCATCCTTCAGAGCCTGAATGAGGGGTTCTACTGCCGGTTCTCCTATCCTACAAAGAGCTGGTAACGCTACCCGTCCAAAAACTACGACTCCCTGACCTAACCCTAACCCCCCTATGGGTTCCAGAACTTGAACGCGATTGTCATCCAGGAACTTATTCCCAACAGGACAAGCGACCTTAATAGCTTGAATGAGTGTTTCTACTGCTCGGGCATCTCCTACCTCTCCAAGAGCCTCTGCTGCATCCCATCGGACTCTCCAATCCTTATGCTCAAATGCCTTTATCAGCCCCTCAACATCCCTCTTAGCTTTCATCTTTTCTACGTTTGGCCCAAAAAATCCCATTTTCGCACCTCCTTATACCACCAATGGGTATATAGGAACTCTGAGTTGGCGGAGCGCCTCTGTGCTTCTGGTAGACCTTCCGTGGGAAGACGCTAGAGTCCATTGAAACCAGGACAATTCTCGCTCTCACAGTTAGCCAAAGACTGCCTCCGTCCGCTTCCCCTTGGCTGTCAAGGAAAAGAAGATATCCATATCGCCATACACATTTCTCTTTACTTCTCTTTTGTTCAATAGTCCGTGGTGACACATTTCCACCAAGAGATTTTCGGCCGCAAATATGTCAGGGCTGCTACCTATCCAGCGAGTCCCCTCTGTTTGGCGTTCTATTTCCTTCAAAAAGGCCTTTGATACTTTGGGCATGTCTTTGCGTTGGAATTCTTCATCAGGATAGCTCTTTCTGATGTATTCGAAGAATTGCTTAAACGCTTCTCCTCTAGCATTCTTGTGCAGTCTAATTGTGTTCACGGCATCACCTCCGTCAAAGAACTGTGCTGACCTTGTTTTGAAGCCTTGTTGGCAGCTTCTCCAATAGCGTCATCTTCGTCCTTCAGAGCCTGAATGAGCGATTCCAGTGTCCTGGCGTCTCGCACCTCTCCAAGAGCCTTTGCTGCTTCAGACTCAATAAGATAGCCTTTGTGCTTCGATGCCTCCATTAACCCTTCAACGTCTCCGTGCTCTTGTCTGCCGGGGATATACACTTTCGCATTGTGCTAGCACGTACAGCGGCACGGAGCGAAAACAGCACCCACAACTGCTACGGGACGGTGGGTCCGGTGCCCTTCTTCCGTCCCCAAGGCCCGACTTATCCAGTCAGCGATACGGAAATAGACGGATAGCGTCGAGGCGATTCGACTACGCCTACCGTACCCCGCTATGCTATGCCCTGCCTGGTGCTGTGTCAATACCCCGAATTGCGTGATGACTACCGTTGGCGGAGGTGGTACGGTTGGCGCAGAGATGGTGATGGGAGATGAGTCGGCAGTCGATAGTCGAGAGTCGAGAGTCGGGGTGGCTGTCTGGCAAGGGGTCAAAGGTGCTGTGGCGGGGCCTGGTTTGAGAGCCGCCAGGAGCCGAGGAGAAGCAGGCCGGCAAGCAGATAGGGAAGACCCAGCATCGACCAGGCGAGTAGATGGTTATGCCCGGCACAAACGCCTATGTGGATGCCCAGGCCGACAGCGGTGCCTAGCAGGAGTATGGCAGCAAGTCGCTCCCGCCACCAGGATACGACGCAAGCAGCCAGTGCGATCACTCCAGGTACGCCGAGCACAGCACCTTCTTCTGTGATCGGTTCGGAGCCATCAGTGGTAGCGCCGCCAATCAACATGGTCAGGAAGAACATCGCTCCAGCCAGGGCGATTGCCCGTGCCGCCCATCTCATTGGCTTCGCCAGGCGATGCCGGCCACTCTGTGACGTTGGCTCCATTCCTACCTCGTAGTGGTCGTTGGTCAAGGGTTCTCCGTCGTCCGTGCCAGGTGCCATCGAGAACTCCGTAGTGTGCCCTGATTTGGAGGACAACCGTCCGAAGTCAGAGTCAATTATACTATCCGACGGTCGGTCGGGCAGGGTTTGGGTGGCAGGTTGGGAAGGGTCACACAAGACGATGGGTTGTGCAGTCGGTCGGTGAACTGAATGGTTTATTGTTGCCTGCCCTACCTTTTGCGGACCATGTTACAAGACTGGATTATTCTTAGAATACCATTGCTAGAAGCGGGACCATCTTATTCGACCCTTGTGGGCTCACCAAGTACATATGGTCAATATTTGGTATCTCTCGATTCAGCCACATGGACCGGAGTCTTTTGTGCAACTCCTCCAAACTGACTGGGCGCTCTAGCACAACAGCGAGAATGGTCGTTTTCCTGTTCTGTTTTGCCTTTTTCAGAGAGCCATTATTCTTCTCCATGAGTGTAGTGCTGCAGAATTCTTCGATCGCTTCATTTGACAAGACACTCACGTTCCCAAGAACAATAGGCGAGCTTGGGAAACGCACCTCTGAACCTGTGTCACCAAGTTTTTCAAGCTCCATATTAGCTATCTCTGGTGGTGAGCCCAGTGGCTTGCTCTCGCCTAGTCCGAGACCGGATGCTAGTACTACGATACTCTGTTGCGCTGTTTGCAGCCATTGACTGCGCTTAGTGCCAGGAATGTTGGGGAATCCTCCCTCTCCGGGACTCACTGCAAACGTGCCTAGCACTTTGCCCCTTAGCCTCCCTTCGAGATCATTTGTCAATCCTTGCCAAAACGGAATTTTCGTTGGATTGAATATGTCTGCATTAGTCTTGGCACCATGAAGGCTGGTGATTTCGATAGCAAGCAGTTTCTTGCCGTACTTGAATCTGGCATTGAAGTCATGTGTCTCTGGCTTGTTTGGTCTTCCTTCTAGCCTACACTCCTTGAAGGCCTTCAAGCCATGGCCAGCACACGTGAGGGTAGCTACGAGTCTTTCCTGCAACTCTATTCCTTGTTGCCTAGGCGTCTTGTGTAGCTGTTCGATCCGCTTTGCATCCACTTGCCTCTCCTATTGCATTGCCTCATTGTACTCGGTTGCTTGCCACCTTGTCGCAGGGATCGTATTTCCGTGACAACCATTCAAGCCTGCTAAGGCAAGCAGGATCTGCGGCAACTTTTGGCTGTGGGTCACGAAGCCCGCGGATCACACAATCTGACGCTTTGTTCACGTGTCAGGCCTGCTCGTCGCCTCTTGTCACCGTAGAACCCGGAGCCCTAGAGTAGAGGCAGGTTTCCTGAGCCCGATAGAAACATCCCGCCATGTGGGGTGGCGCTATGCGGTGATGCGAGATGCGTGATGGGAGATGAGTCGAGAGTCGGGAGTCGATAGTTGGGAGTCGGGGTGGCCTGAGTGAACAGAAGCTTTGAGCTGGCGCTCGGGCTCAGCGACTAACCTGGATGCTGTGACCGACGATCACCCGCCTTGTCCCGGCAATTTTGCCTCTGCCCCTAGCTCTGCTTGAGCCTACTGGCCTGGCTACCCGGGATCACGGGTGCACCACAACGGATTGCACGGGCTCACAGCAGAGCATACAGAATGCCCAGGGCAATGGTGATGGCTAAGGTGCCAGCGAGCCACACCTTGAACCCGCGTTGGCCAGCTACGTAGCCAAAGTACAAGAAAAGAGGAACAAGGAAGAGAGGGACTACATTCTGTGACTTCGC
>DAOUEN010000018.1:0-21982 GCA_034430415.1 Dehalococcoidia bacterium | reverse complement strand
CTCTTCATCCCCTATGACTGCTATGCTCAGGTTGCTGACAGGCACGGCGCTCATAACACCAGATACCTCTTGACCTCTTCTGAGGGCACATTGTCGTCTATTGCCTTCAGAATCAGCCTCAAGTTCCGTATTTCCGTCTCCTTGAGAATCAAGTACCAGGCCATTACCAGCGGCGACAAAGCCCTCGGCGATAGCATGGCGCGGAGCAAGATGAACTTATGTTTGCCAATGATCTCGGCTACAGCCGTGATGTTCTTGGTCTTGTCATAGACATTCACTACCTCATTGGCTATATCGCGGTATTGGCTGTTGTCCAGCCTGCGGGGTATGTCGCCCAGCTTCAGGGGCAGCAGGTCCCTGAGGGCCCTCTCGCCGATGATATATCCACCGGGGATGAAGCATTCACCCGCTTCAGACCCAATGCCCTCAATGGTAGCTCTGCAGGCGATCTGCAGATTCGTCAGGTCTATGACCAGGCCATAGGCCTTGGCGAGAACCGAACCCTCTCTCACATCCTTGGCCATCCCCAGGAGGCCGTGGTAGAACTGGCCGTCCAGCCTGGCCTCAATCATGAGCTTAGACTTCGCTCCTCCAGCCACTTCGTATCCTCTCACGATAGGCACATAGTCGCCCAGCCTGCATCTGGTGAGTATCTCGCCAACGCCCTCCAGGTTTTCGACCTGGAAAAGCTCGTCCAGCAGGTTGTTGTCGTGGATGATACCCAAAGGTATCATCCGTCCTTTCTCTCCCGTTGAAATAGCCTGCAGGGCGGCTTTGACGTTGGAGACGTCATACCTAACCACATAGCCCCGTGACACCTTGCGCATGTCGTCGGGCAGGTACTTGAAGGACTCAACGTGGGCGATGCGATGGGCAAGGTAGCGCCACAGCGATTGGTCCAGGTCGTCGAAGGTCTTGATAGGTAATTCCTCAAGGTAGTTTCCCACGTCGGTCTCTCTAATTACCGCCAGGGCGTCCTGGATGCTGGTCATCCTGGACATTCTATCTATGTGGCTGGCGGCAACGACCTTGGGCTCTTCACCTTTCAGGTAGGCCGACATATATGCATATCTTGGATCGAGCAAAAGACTCTCCTGTAGGACTAGAATAGCTCCTTGCTCATCTCCGGCAGCAACCTGGGCATTAGCATTTCCAGCCTAGTCTCGTACGTGTTGTCTATGCCGAGCTTGCCCTCGCTATCCTCTGCCATGATGCCGCCCATACAATCAAGCTCCTTAACCTCTATTATCTTGCCGGCCAGCTCCTTGTCTGCTGCAACGAGCTCTCGTGCGGTGCTCATGTCCTTGGGAGAAACATAGATCCTCCCTTTGTCCGTACCCAGCCCAGCCAGCGCCTCATTAACCAGATTGAGGAGATGGTTCCTGTCGCTGGGGGCGTCAGCCAGCGTTTTCCTGGCGCGGTTGATTATCTGGTCGACTATTGCCACCTTGGCGCTAGATAGCTTCTGATGGCCCTTCAGAGAACCCTGAGCGACAATCCTGGCGGCCTCCTCTTCGGCCTCCGTTAGCATCCGGTGTTTCTGGGCCTCGATATTTGCTTCACGCTGCCCTTTGGCCTTGTCAATCTCCTCTTGGGAGGCCTTTTCAGCCTGGGATATCAGGCCCTGAGCCTCTGTCCTTACCTTGTCGACAACAGCTTCACTTATCTTCTGCATTGTCGGCACGCTCCTAGAAAAGACCCAGCATGCTCAGCGCCATTATGGTGAACACCAGTCCCAGTACACCGAGCAGCTCCACGAACACGGCCAGCATCAGCGAGTTGGTCAGTATCTGTCCTTTGGTTTTGGGGAGCAGCGAGATGCCTGAGGCGCACACAGCCCCCTGGTATGCGGCGGACACGCACTCGGCACTCGCGGCTATGATGCCGCAGGCGAGCACAGCAAAACCGCTGCCGCCGGGGTCAGGCATGGCCGACATATTGGGAATCACGGTTGTCAGAATGAGTATCAGTATGATGAGGCCGTAGAAGGTCTGTGTCATAGGCAGGGATACCAGCACAATGGCATTTCTGAGCTGGCCGGGCTCCTCGGCCAGTGTGGCTGCGGCACTGGACCCGGCCCAGCCCAGACCTATGGACGACCCAGCCAGGCCCCCGCCCAGCGCCAGTGCGCCTCCGAGGACTGCCAGGGACTCAGGACTGACTAACATGTTGCACCTCCAGCATAGTATTTCCAGCGTTCTTGTTTACATAAAGCCCAGCATGCTCAATGCCATAATGCTGAATACAAGGCCCAGGACGGCCAGCAGCTCCACGAACACGGCCAGCATTATGGCGTTGGTCAGCACCTTGCCCTTTGTCTTGGACAGGCCGGCGATACCTGCGGCACAGACAGAGCCCTGGAATGCTCCAGAGGCTCCGAAGGCGAGGGCTGCCATGATACCGATGGCCAGGATGGCGAAACCACTGCCGCTGGGGTCGGGCAGCCCAAGTATCTTGGGGATTGCCGTCGTTATGATGAGTATCAAGAGTATGAAGGCATAGAAAGCGCGCGACATCGGCAAGGCCGCCAGTATTATGACATTCCTCAGTTGCCGGGGATCCTGGGACAGCATGGCGGCTCCGGCAGAGCCAGATATGGCTATGCCCAGGGAAGAGCCTGCCAGACCGCCGGCCAGAGCTATGCCCCCACCGAGGGCGGCCAGAGCAGATGGGTCTATCAGCACTTGTCGTGCTCCATTCTAAGCCTTTCCTCTGACAGGTATGACCTCCCGCTTCCTCAAGCGGAAGGGGCTGTATTCCCGTCCGCCTCCCTCGTAGAACTTGAACAGGAACTCGACGAAGCACAGCCTGAGGGAGTGTACGAAGCAAGTTATTGAGCTGAGGACCAGGTTGAGTACGTGGCCAAAGAGCAGAATCACGATGGCAATCAGAGTGCCCAAGACGAGCCGGATTATGCCAGCGGGCAGCATTCCGGCTATCAGGGTGGACATCATGTTGAAGCAATACGCCAGGTAGTACGTAGCCAGACCGACCCCTGCCAGTCTGGCATAGGACATAACATCGCCCAGTATGCCGGTGATATCGAATATCCAGAATATGCTCCCCAGGAAAGCGCCCTTTTCCATCAGAGAGCCGACGATTATGAATGCTATGCCGACACCCATAATGTAGAGCATAAGCGAATACGTTTCTTGAGCCAATGGCAGTATGTCTGCTCCAATGAAGTGCATAACCCAGGGCACCCCGGCTATTTCGAGGATGAACAGCCCCAATCTGCCCATCACGATGTGTCTTTGCCTCTCTTTTATGCCTCTGATGAGCATCAGCATATGGCCCAAGTTGACGTGAATGAGGCCGATAACCAGTGAGATTACTATGAAGCTCATGCAATCCAGGTACACGCCCTGTATCGTGCTGGAGAGGGCCAGGTTCTCGACGTGGAAGAACTTGCTGAAGAAGTCGCCCAGATAGGTGCCGGTGAGTATGCCCGTCACGACGGCGACAGCGCCGCTGATATAAAGCAGCCTCTGGAACAGTTTGAACCCTTCCGTTTCAGGGTCGTCAACCAGCCGGCGCAGGGCGAACCTGGCCAGCAGTATGAGGCATATGGCGTAGACTACATCGCCCAGCATGATGCCAAAGAAGAAAGCGAAGGAATAGGCTATTACCGGCGTAGGGTCCCACTCCCGGTACCTGGGTATGCCAAAGAGGTTTACGATTACCTGGAACGGTTTGAATCCTCCCGGGTTTCTCAGCTTGGTCGGTGGCTGTTCAGCCTGCTCCGGTCTTCTGGTGTCAATGAAGACGTAGCCCACAGCTTCCTTCAACTCGGCAATGGCGGTCTCGACATTGCTCTCGGGGACCCATCCCTCGATCAGGGTGACGTACTTCGCCTCGCAAGCTTTCTCCAGGGCTGCCAGCCTGTCATTTTCCGCCAGAAGGGCCTCTCTCAGCAAGACCAGTTGCTCCAGGTTCTCCCTGGTCTTGTTCTCGATCTCGGCGTTAATTCCCGCCAGTTCTCGTTCGATTCTGGAAGCCTCACTGTCGGCTACCTTGAGGTATTCCCTTGGCGTCAAGTCCTTTGGCGGCACCGCGAGGACCCTGCCTCCGCCGTCTTTCATCGCCTCTTCTACGATTTCCCGGTCTTCAACCCTGGCGATGGTGTAGATGAATGTCTCGTCTTCTATAGGAGTGACTGTGCTGTCGAGCAGATGCCGCTCGACACTGGCGTAGGTGGCCTCCTGTGTCTCGCGTGGAAGGACGAAGACCCGGGAGAAAAGGTAGCTCCCGGAGAAGCTGAGATCGGCCAGACGGACTCCTGCGTGCTGCCCCGCAGCTGCAAGGTAGCTTCTCAGAACGGCCAGCTCTCTGGCTTCTTGGCTCAGCTTGACGGCTTGCTGGTGCATCTTGCTGAGCTTGGTGCATAGCGCGCTGGTCTCCCCCTCGATTTCGTCAAGAGGCCTGGTGTATATGACTTCAATGTCGTCGCTGACGGATACCCTTCCTTCCTTGGGTGCGAAAGCCAGCACATCTTCGATATCCGCCAGTAGCCCGGTGACTCTTCTTCGTTCGCGTTCAATGGCTTCCCTGTCTACTGGTTCCAGCTCCTCGCTTTCCTCGACGTGAAGGACGCCCGCTCTGTGCAGCGTCTTCAGAGTCTCGTCGGAGTAGTCCTTGGCAGCAACTACCCTGACTCTGCGCATAGGCTCAGGCGTGTTGACGATCAGACCCATTATGCCGACTTCGCTCCGGTAACGATGCTGACTATGAGGTCTGCCAGCCTGTCCACCTTCTTGCCGGCATCGGCGCTGATTTCAGAGGCTTTCTTCTCCAGCCTGGCAAGCTCAGCGTTAGCTTCTTTCGTTGCCCTCTGTGTGACCTCTTTGCACGACGCCTTCACTTCATCCATAGGCAGCTCGGCCGCAAGGATCTGCCTGGCCTCCTTCTTACCTTTGAGGAGGATGTTATCGGCCTTAGCTCTGGCATCCGCCAGTATCCTTTCGGCTTCGACCTCAATAGCTTTTACACCACTAGCGATATCCTTGGCCATAGTACGTCTCCTTAGGAATTCCTGGGGAAATTGAGAGGGGAATAAGAGAAGGGTTCTGTTCCGTGACTCGCAGTATGGGGGTTGGTTTCACTATCTTGGGCTGCATCTAAAAGCCAGCTTTACCGGATAGCCCAGAGAGTATAACACTGTTCTTTGCCGCGGCGCAACACGCGCCGCGGAGCATCCGGCGCGGCTGTGGCAGCCGTCCTTTTCCTTGACATCGGAGGGCGTGATTGGCATAATCGGGCGTTGGGGCAAGAAATGCTGGACGTAGTCGCTATGGGCGAAACAATGATCGCCTTCGAGGCTCAGAGCTATGGGCCTCTACGGGAGGCTGAGGACTTCAAGAAATGGGTGGGTGGGGCTGCCGACAATGTCATGGTGGGCCTGGCGCGCCTCGGCTTCAGCTGTGGCTGGTTCTCCCGGTTGGGGAATGATGAGTTTGGCAAGCAGATCTTCAGGACCCTCAGAGGGGAAGGCATCGACGTATCCAGGACCGTATTCGATGCTGAGGCGCCGACGGGCGTGTTCTTCGTGGAGAAACACGGTGAAGGCGGCTTCAAGTGCTACTTCTATCGGAAGAATGCTGCTGCCAGCCGCCTGGCGCCGGAGGATATCGATGAGGAGTACATCAAGCAGGCAAAGATCGTCTGTCCGGAAGGGATTCTACCGGTAGTCAGCGACTCATCCCGCCGTGCCACCGAGGAGCTGTTTCGAATTGCCAGAGCGAACGGACAGACCATAGTGTTTGACCCCAACCTCCGTCTGACACTCCGCGATATCGGCAGCTCCCGATCCATTCTTATTCCCATGATGCAACAGAGCACGTATGTGTTGCCGGGCGAGGAAGAACTGCTGCTGTTGATGGACTGTAGTGAGTTGACTCCAGCCATTGAGAAAGCCCGGTCACTGGGAATAGAGACCCTGATAATCAAGCGCGGAACCAAGGGAGCCACGCTGGTTACCAGGGACAAAGGTGCGGTAGATATCCCCGCTTTTCAACTGAAAAGCCCCGTCTGCAGCCATGGTGCCGGCGATGCTTTTGTTGCTGGATTTATTGCGGGCCTGCTGAAAGAGCAAGCTCTGGAAGTGTGCACCCGCTGGGCGAACGCTATGGGAGCTTTTTCGGTTATGGGCGATGGACCGTATCAGAACTTGCCCAACTGGGAGGATTTCCAGGTGTTTCTGGCGGGGGAATCGGATGTTATTCGCTGACGGGCAACCGGAAGAACGAACCAAGGAGAGTCAGATATGAAGGCGAAGGATTTCAAGGGCATCATCCCACCAATAATGACTGCGTTCACCAAGGATGGCGAAGTGTACGAGAAGGGCACCAGAGAGATAATCGAGTTCCTGGTTCCCCATGTCCAGGGGTTATACCCCTGCGGGAGCTATGGCAGCGGGCCGATGATGTCAATTGAGGAGCGCAAGAAGGTGGCCGAGATAATGGTAGACCAGGTCAGAGGCAGGGTGGCCATAATTGTCCACGTGGGGACTGCGGACACCAGGGCCACGGTGGAGTTGGCCAGGCACGCGGAGGCGATTGGGGCCCAGGCGGTGGGAGCGGTCACCCCCTACTACAACAAGTACAGTGAGGAGGCCATCTTCGCGCACTTCCAGCAACTGATAAAGGCGGTGAATATCCCGGTGTTCCTCTACAACAATCCGGTGCTTTCAGGGAACCCCATTCCTGTGGGTCTCCTGCCCAGGCTGGCGAAGGAGGGACTGGCGGGGATAAAGGATAGCACCTTCAGCATGGAGAACTACTATCACTCACAGATAGCGCTGAAGGACTTCCCTGAGATGAATCTGATCATTGGGACAGAAGCCCTGCTGGTGGCGGCGTTCGATGCCGGGGCACAGGCGGCGGTCACCGGCCTGGGGAACGTGTATCCCGACCTGGTGCAGAAGCTGTACAGGGATTATCTGGGTGGGGATAGGGAGAGAATGATGAAGACCCAGGAAGAGGTGCTGAGGGTAAGGCAAATCACGAAATATGGGCCTACCGTGCCCACCTGCCATGCTATTCTCAACCTGCGAGGAGTTGACTCAGGCTATCCAAGGTTGCCTCTCCTGCCGGTGTCGGCGGAAACTGTGAAGCGAGTTGAAGAAGCCCTGAAGGCGATGGGGCAACTGTGATGCGGGCCTGATCCCGGCATGCGGGTATACGAGTTACATGAGTGGGAGGTGACCCCTGCCCGGGCCAGGGAGATCCAGTCGAGCCTGGCCAAAGAGGTGGTGGCTCGGGGTGGCCCTCTCGATCCCAAGCTGATAGCCGGTGTTGACATATCAGCTCCTAGCTCCCGGGGCATGGCGCAGGCAGCAGTGGTGGTCCTGAACTACCCCGCACTGGACGTGGTTGAGGTGAGGGTGGTCAGAGGTGAGCCCATGCTCCCGTACATACCGGGGCTGCTGTCTTTTCGCGAATGCCCTTTGATTCTGGCTGTCTGCAAGATGCTGGACAGCGCTCCCGACCTGATACTGGTCGATGGACAGGGTGTGGCGCATCCACGGAGGATGGGGTTGGCCTCTCATCTGGGGCTCTTTCTTGATGTGCCCACTGTGGGGTGTGCCAAGTCCATACTCTGCGGTAGCCACCAGCCTCTAGGAGAAAAACCTGGCTCTCATACCGAGCTGGTTGACGATGGCGAGGTTGTCGGGGCGGCCCTGAGAACCAGGGCAGGGGTGAAACCGATATATGTCTCCGTGGGCCACAGGATTGACCTTGCCTCGGCTTTGCATTGGGTGCTAGAGTGTTGTCGTGGCTATCGTCTTCCCCAGCCTACCAGACTGGCTCACCTTGCTGCCGGTGGCAGACTGGGAGCCGCGCCGGATTGAAAGGGAGCTTGTTTGTCTCATATGAGGAGGAGCCTCGAATGCAAGAACAGAAAGACAGTCTAGAAGCCCTGCGCCGCCGAATCTCAGATATAATGGTGCATCTTTGACATATCCGGCCGGGAAGAAGAGATCCGCAGCATAGAGGTAGAGTCAGCCGACCCTGATTTGTGGCGCGACCAGGCCAGAGCCCGGGCTATCATGCGCCAGCTTGGAGCCAAGAGAGACCTGGTCCAGACCTGGCGTGGGCTGGAACGAGAGGTCGCCGACCTGTACGACATGGCTGCTCTGGCCAGTGAAGAGGGCGACCATTCCCTTGAGGAGGAGCTGGAGCAGGAGCTACAGAGGCTGAGCGCCGAGTTGGAACGGCTGGAGACGCGGCTGGTTCTCAGCGGAGACTACGATGATAGGAACGCCATGCTGGCCTTTCATGCCGGTGCTGGTGGCACGGAGTCGCAGGACTGGGCCAACATGCTGCTCAGGATGTACCTCCAGTGGGCGGAGCGGCGCGGCTATGACACGGAGCTTCTGGATGTGTCCCCGGGAGAGGAAGCAGGCATCAAGAGCGCCTTTCTGGCGGTAAAGGGAGACCACGCCTACGGCTACCTCAGGGGAGAGCACGGCGTTCACAGGTTGGTGCGGCTGTCTCCCTTCGATGCCGATCATGCCCGGCATACGTCCTTTGCCTTGCTGGAGGTTCTGCCCGAAGCTGAAGGCGAACTGGACATAACGATCAACCAGGAGGACCTGAAAGTGGATACCTTCAGGTCCAGTGGGCCGGGGGGACAGCATATGCAGAAGACCAGCAGCGCTGTCAGGGTGACTCATATCCCGACGGGGCTGGTCGCGGTATGTGAAAGCCAGAGGTCTCAGCATCAGAACAAGGAGGCCGCTTTGAGAATTCTCCATGCCAGGCTCCTTGAGCTGGAGCGCGTCAGGAAGGAAAAGGAGGAATCCAGGCTCAAGGGAGAGCGCATTGAGGCAGGCTGGGGCAACCAGATCAGAAGCTACGTCCTGCATCCGTACAAGATGGTGAAGGACCACCGTAGCGGCTTCGAAGTGGGCAACGCCGAGGCCGTACTGGAGGGTGAGCTGGATGGGTTCATCAGCGCCTATCTTCGCTCCATGGTGGGGGCACGCAAGTGATCAGGCGCGTACCGGTTGTAGCTCTGTTCCTTATCCTGCTACTGGCTCCTTCCTCTGTCGGCGCCGAAGGCGGGATCACCGTCCTGGACAGCAGTGTGGAGACGGATTTTCCCGCTGTGCTGACCTTCGGCCTTGAAGCTGAGAGCCAGGCGGACATTGTCGACGCCCGTATCCACTATCAGGTGGACAAGATGAGCTATACACAGGTAACCAGCGAAGCCTGGGCCGATTTTGTTCCAGAGACGAGGGTGAGAACGAGCTGGACATGGGATATGAGGAAAGCCAGCTTGCCTCCGGGGGCATCGATAACGTACTGGTGGACGGTTGAGGATGACGCGGGCAACAGCATTGAGACCCCTCCGGCGGTGCTGCGCTTTGACGATGATCGCTATGAGTGGCGGAGCCTGGCCAATGATGCCCTCACCCTGTTCTGGTACGAAGGCGATGATTCGTTTGCCGGGGAACTGATGACGGCCTGTGAAGAAGGGCTCAGCAGACTGACGCGGGAGGTCGGCACCTATCCTGAGAAGCCCATCCGGATATACGTGTATGCCTCGGCCGGCGACCTGCAGGGCGCCATGATCTTTTCCCAGGAGTGGACTGGAGGCACCGCCTTCACCGAGTTCGGCATAGTGGCCATAGGGATCTCTGTAGATCAGCTCGATTGGGGTAAGAGGGCTATGGTTCATGAGCTGACGCATCTGGTTGTTCACCAGGCAACCTTCAGCCCCTACGGTGAGCTTCCCACCTGGCTTGATGAAGGGCTGGCCATGTATAACGAGGGCGAGATGTCCCCCTCTTTCCAGGCATGGCTGGATAGAGCTATCGTCGAGGGCAGGCTCATCTCGGTGCGCAGCCTGTGCAGCCCCTTTTCCGCCGAGCCGGAAAAGGCATATCTCTCCTATGCTCAGAGCTGCAGCCTGGTGGCATACCTTCTCGACAGCTACGGCCAGGACAGGATGCTGAGCCTGCTGACTCTTCTCAAGGATGGCAGTAGCTATGATGGGGCCATAAAACAGGTCTACGGTTTTGACATGGATGAACTCGACCGCCGCTGGCGGGAGGAGTTGGCGGGCCCCCCAGTCACCGAGGAAAGCCAGGTGGGACCAGTCCAGAGGATATGGCATCCCGCCCTGGTGGTTGTGCTATCCGCGCTGGCGACTTTGCTGGCTCTCGGGGGTGGTCTGGCGCTGGAGGAATGGGACTGGCGGCGGTGGCAGAAGACACGAACTGATTGACCTGTGGGTGAACATAGAAGAAAGCCTGGTTGTCTGGTAAGAGCATCTGATGAGAACTAGCTGGAGATTCACATTACTGCCTCTTCTTGTCGGTATTCTGCTGCTGCCACTGTCCGCGGGTTGCCAGCTAGCCGGACCAGCTTCGTCCAGCGAGGGAGTCCTCAATCTCTGGGATACCGGTCCCATGACCCTTGACCCCGCGGTCTCTGCCGAAATGACGTCGCACGTCTACGTCATGCATATCTTCAGCGGCCTGGTTCGGCTGGACGATGAGATGGAGGTGGCTCCCGATATCGCCGAAAGATGGCAGAAGAGCAGCGACGGCAAAAGCTACACTTTCTATCTCCGCCGCGGGGTGAGATTCCACGACGGCAGGGAGGTCAACGCCAGGGACTTCAAGTACTCCTGGGAGCGGGCCTGTACCCCCGACACCGGCTCGCAGACGGCGGCCACCTATCTGGGCGATATCGTGGGTGTGAGGGAGATGCTAGCCGGCGCGGCGGAGGAGATCTCTGGACTCAAAGTCATCGACGACTATACCCTGGAAGTGAGGATCGATGCTCCCAAGGCCTACTTTCTCCGCAAGCTGACTTACCCCACCGCCTTCGTTGTTGACCGGGCGGACGTGGAGACCGGAGAGGACTGGTGGCAGCAGCCGAACGGGACAGGGCCCTTCAGGCTGGAGGAGTGGCAGAGAGGCCAGTCTCTGGTGTTACAGCGCAACGAGCATTACTACGACGAGGCAGCCAGGGTGGAGCAGGTTGTCTTTCATCTGCTGGCTGGTATGCCTATCGCTATGTACGAGAAGGGTGAGATCGACGTCACTCCAATATCGAGAAGCTACATAGACTGGGCCAGTGATGAGACCAATCCGTTGCATCGAGAGCTGGTGGTGGCGCCGGAGCTAAGCCTTTACTACGTCGGGTTTGATGCCGCCGAGGCGCCGTTCGATGACGTCAACGTGCGCCGGGCATTTTGCTGTGCGGTGGACAGGGAGCGGATTGTCAGCCTGATATTCCGGGACATGATGACTGTGGCCGAGGGGATTCTGCCGCCGGGCATGCCCGGCTACAACGAGGACCTGCGGGGGCTCGACTATGGTACGGCGAGGGCCAGGGAGTTTATTGCTGCCTCGAGCTACGGAGACGTGGCCGAGCTGCCACCGATCACCATAACCATCTCGGGCTACGGCAATAACATCCCCGGGTATCTGGGTGCCATTATCGGGGAGTGGCGGCGGAATCTTGGAGTGGAGGTATCGGTAAGGCAACTGGACCCGGAGGACTTCCTGTACAACATGAGGCGGGAAAAGGATGATATGTTCGTATCCGGGTGGGTGGCGGACTACCCCGACCCGCACAACTTCCTGGACAACCTGTTTCTCAGCGGAAGCGAAAATAACGTCTCAGACTACAGCAACCCGGAGTTGGACAGCTTGCTGGAGAAGGCGGCCATCGAGCAGGACGAGGCTGCCCGCCTGGCTATGTATCAGCGGGCCGAGCAAGAAATCGTCGACGAAGCCCCCTGCCTACCCTTGTGCTTCACCACCAGCTATATGCTGGTGAAGCCTTATGTCCACGATTATGAGGTCAGCCCGCTAGGCATTCCTGACCTGAGCAAGGTATATGTAACAGAGCACTAGCCCGCGGTGCGGCCTATGCTGTATGAAGCCTGTTCCAGAGCTCGGTGACTCTGGACTCGAGTTCGGCCAGGGATCCGTCATTGTAGATTGTGTCGTCGGCGTGCTCTGCCTTCTGTTCGGCTGACATCTGAGATTCCAGGCGGGCCAGGATCTGATCGTGTTCTATCCCGTGCTTTCCTCTCAGCCTTCGGATAGCCGTAGCCGTTGAGGCTACTACCAACCAGACTCTGTCCACCAGGTCGGTCCACCCGGCTTCGATGAGCAGGGTGGCTTCCAGGGCCACCGCCGTGGCTCCCCGGAGGCGGAAGTCTTCGATTGTCTGCCGGGCCAGGCGGTATGTCTCGGGATGAACTATGCGGTTGAGTTGGGCCAGAGCAACGGGGTGGGAAAAGACGATCTGCCCCAGTTTGCGGCGGTCAATCTCTCCGCCGGGCCCGAGTATGTCCCTGCCGAAGGCATCTATGACCTCTTGCCACGTCTGGCTGTGCGGCCGGTAAGCCTCGTGTGCCAGCCTGTCGGCGTCGATAACGGCGGAGCCCAGGCCGGCCAGAACCCGGCATACTGTGCTCTTGCCGCTGCCGAAGTTGCCGGTTACTCCGATGACAATCATCTCTGCTGAATTATAGTATGTGGCCGTTGCCGGTGCACCATAAAATCGGGGTAAACCGTGGTGGTATAATGGTCTGGTGGTGGAAAGGGAAGCGCTGCTCTATGAAAAGCTGTCCGGCGGCAGGGCGAGGTGCCATGTTTGCCAGTGGAGATGTGTCATCAATCCCGGCAGGGTGGGTGTTTGCCGCATGCGCGTCAATCGCGACGGTGTTCTTTACATAACGAACTACGGAGAGGTGTCATCGATAGCGGCCGACCCTATTGAGAAGAAGCCGTTGTTTCATTTCCATCCCGGCACGAACGCCTTCTCCCTGGGTAGCTGGGGATGCAACTTCCACTGCCAGGATTGCCAGAACTGGGAGATTGCCTGTGTGGATATCCCAGCTGGCTCGCGGTATCTGTCTCCTGAGAGAGAGATAGAGCTAGCACAGGAGCACCGTTGTGCTGGAATCGCCTGGACGTATAACGAGCCCACCATATCGTTCGAGTACACGCTGGACTCGGCCAGGCTGGCCAGGGAGAACGGCCTTTACACCGCCTACGTCACCAACGGCTATATCACTGCCGAGGCCCTGGATACAATAGGGCCCTATCTTGATGCCTGGAGGGTGGACGTCAAGGGCTTCAGCGATGACTTCTACCGCAGCCTGGCTAAGATATCCCGGTGGCGGGGTGTGCTGGAGATGGCCAGACGGGCCAAAGAGAGATGGAATATGCACGTTGAGGTGGTGACAAACATCATTCCCACCATGAACGACGACGAAGAGCAGCTCGGCGGCATTGCCGCCTGGATCCGGGACAGTCTAAGCGAGCTCACCCCCTGGCATGTGACCCGCTTCCACCCCATGTACAAGCTGAGCTATTTGCCGCCCACGCCGGTGTCCACTCTGGAGAAGGCCTACCATATTGGGAAGAAGTCAGGGTTGAAGTTCGTCTATCTGGGGAACGTCCCGGGGCACGAGTACGAGAACACCGTGTGTTATTCCTGTGGCAGGGTGAATGTCCGCCGGGTCGGCTACGATACCCAGGTATTGGGACTTGATGGGTCGAAGTGCAAGTTCTGCGGCGCCGAGCTCAATTTCAAAGGGATGGTGGACGAAAGGAGCTGATTATGGCAGAAGCGAGTGATGCGGTAGTGAAGCTGGCCAGGGACACGGTGGAAGGCTATGTCCGGGAGAAGGCGACACCTCAGCCGAAGAAATTGACCCCCGAGATGAGGGCCAGGGCAGGTGTCTTCGTTTCCCTGCACAAGCACGGCGAGTTGAGGGGCTGCATCGGTACGTTTGAGCCCACCCAGGCCAACGTGGCGGAGGAAATCATGGCCAACGCTGTCAGCTCGGCCACCAGGGACCCTCGTTTCCCGCCGGTTGCCCCCTCCGAGCTTGATGAACTGGAGTACAGCGTGGACATCCTCACACAGCCCGAGCCGGTGCAAGATAAGAGCCAGCTCGACGCCAGGCGATACGGCGTGATTGTGGAGAGCGGGTTCAGGCGGGGGCTGTTGCTGCCGGACCTGGAGGGGGTGGACAGCGTTGAGAGGCAAATCGAGATCTGCCGGCTGAAGGCGGGGATATCCGCTCACGAACCGGTCAAGCTCTACCGCTTTGAAGTCAAGCGGTTCAAGTAGTGGGTGGGGTTGTGGAAATAGCGGCCTGGGGCGTGTCATAATAGGTTGTGATGGTTGCCAGCACGCTGTGATGTGTTGCTAGCGAAAGGAGAGCCGTTTTGCCCAAGTTCTTGCTGACTCCCAGAGACACCAAGTTCTACGACCTGTTTGAGCAGGACACCGCGAACCTGGTGGAGGCCGCGGAGAGGCTGCTTGACCTTTTCAACAACTATGAAGAGGTTGAGGCGAAGGCAAAGTATCTCAAGGAACTGGAAACGAGGGGCGATACTTTCACTCACCAGATACTGCAGCGTTTGCACAGCACCTTCGTCACGCCTATAGACAGGGAGGATATCGCTCTCCTGGCGCATGCCCTGGATGACGTCATGGACTTTATCGAGGCTGCCGGCAGGACAGCTTTTCTTTACCGTGTTACCCGGCCTACGGAAAGGTCGCTACAGCTGGCTTCGATTGTGGCCAGGGTGGCTCACAAACTGAACGAGGTAGTGCCCCGCCTGCGTCGCCGCGACCAGTTTGCCCGGATTCTGGAGGAGTGTGTGGAGATCAATAGCCTGGAGAACGAGGCTGATGACGTGCATCATGCGGCCCAGGCTGAGCTGTTTGACCATTGCGTGGACGCATGCGCGATAATCAAGTGGCGCGAAATCTACCAGCACCTTGAGGACGCTACTGACTCGGGCGAAGATGTGGCCAATGTCCTTGAGGGTATTGTGCTGAAGAATGCCTGATTCTCTGGCACTGCTGGTTCTGGTAATCGCAGCGGCTATTGGTTTTGGCATAGCAAACGGTGCTAATGATGCTGCCAATGCCATTGCCCCGGTAATCGGTACCCGTACTCTCTCCCCCAGGGCTGCTATCATCGTGGCAGCCTTTTTCAACTTCGCCGGCGCAGCTACAGGCACCGCAGTGGCTACAACCATCGGGAAGGGAATTGTGGCTGCCGAGTTCCTGACCGTGAGCATCGTGCTTGCCGGAGTGGGGGCAATCGTCATCTGGGCGGTTGTGGCCACGCGCTACGGGATGCCGATAAGCCTTACTCATGGGTTGGTGGCGGGGTTGGTGGGGGCGGGCATCGCTGCTGGCGGTGGCAAGGTCATTGTCTGGAAGGTCTTGGGCAGGGTGGTCTCTGCGGTTGGCATTGCCCCTATGCTGGGTCTCGGGGGAGGTTTCCTGGTAATGGTGACTTTGCTGTGGCTGCTGCGAAAAACGGCACCGGAGAGGATAAGAGCTGTCTTCAGCAACTTACAGATCATGGCGACGGCCTTCCTGGCCTATACTCACGGCAAGAACGACGGACAGATGCCCATCGGTGTGATCTCTATGGCCTTGATGGCCTATTACGGATACAGCGAATTCCATATCCCTTTCTGGGCTGTGGTGGTCTCCGCCGCCTCAATAAGTCTGGGCACCATGGTGGGCGGCTGGCGGGTAATCAAAACCCTGGGACTGAGGATGACCACTCTGCGTCCCGTTCACGGGTTCGCTGCACAGGCGTCGGCCGGCACTGTCATCGAGATAGCCTCGCACCTGGGTATTCCGGTGAGCACCACGCACTGCATCAGCACGGCAATCATGGGAGTGGGTGCTACCAGGCGCCTCTCGGCGGTGAGATGGGGGATAGCCAGGGACATCGTGCTGGCCTGGGTGTTGACCTTTCCCGCCTGTGGCGCTCTGGGCTGGCTACTGGTCTCGGTGCTGAGGGTTGTTTCCTGAAGATGTGACCAATATGGCGGAGGACAGGGTGTAGAAACATGCCTGAAAGCCTTGCCCTTTTGATCGGGCTAGTCGCCCTGGCCGTCGCCTTCGGCGTTGCCAATGGCTTCAACGATGCCGCCAATGCTATCGCTACCGTAATTGGCACTCGTGTTCTCTCCCCCCGGGCGGCTCTTGTTATGGCTTCATTTTTCAGCTTTGTTGGGGCAGCTACAGGTACGGCGGTGGCCATTACCATTGGCGAAGGGATTATCGCTCCGCAGGCCCTGACAATGGGCACTGTGCTGGCAGGAACTGTGCCGGCCGTGATCTGGACCTTCGTGGCCACACACTACGGCATGCCAGTGAGCACGACCCATGGCCTGGTGGGAGGGTTGGTGGGCGCCGGCATGGCCACGGGAGGTGGCGAAGCCATAGTGTGGAACGTGCTGGCGAGGGTGATTTCCGCTGTGGGCATTGCCCCTCTACTGGGCCTCGTCGGTGGTTTCTCCATGATGGTGGCCGTATCGTGGCTATTTCGGAAAAGCTCACCCGATAGAGCGCGAGTCATTTTCGGCAACCTGCAAATCCTCTCCGCAGCCTTCCTGTCCTACAGTCATGGCAAGAACAACGGGCAGATGCCCATGGGCCTGATGGCCATGGCCCTGATGGCCTACACGGGAAGTTGCGAATGTGTTATTCCCTTCTGGACAGTCCTGGCTTCGGGGGCCTCAATCAGCTTTGGAATTGCCGCCGGGGGATGGCGGGTCATCAGGACGCTGGGACTGCGGATGACCACCCTGCGTCCGGTTCATGGGTTTGCTGCTGAGACATCGGCAGCTATCATCGTCGAGGTGGCCTCGCAGTTGGGTATTCCGGTGAGCACCACGCACTGCATCAGCACGGCAATCATGGGAGTGGGTGCCACCAGGCGGCTTTCGGCAGTGAGGTGGGGGATAGCGGGGAACATCCTGGTGGCCTGGCTGTTGACCTTCCCTGCCTGTGCCGTCCTGGGCTGGCTGCTGGCGTCGTTGCTGAAGGGTGTCTCTTAGGAGGAGATTGCCGCGCCTGCGGGTCGCAATGACAAAAAGGGGCGGCTCGCAATGACAAGCGGGGACTGTGATGACAAAGAGGCAAGTCGCAATAACAGGGGACTATCGACTCCCGACTATCGACTCGTCCCCCATCACGTATCACGCGTCACGGAGACTGTCCCGCCTTCGGCTACAGCGTGGGCAGCTCCCGGCCCAGATCGGATAGTGCGTCGATCTTCTTGCGCGTTTCCTCTATCTGGTCCCGGTGTTCCTCTCCGTACTGGGTAGCTCTCTCGTAGAACTCCTTAATCTTGGGCACGAAGGAGAGCTGGGATAGTATCAGGGTGATGTCAACGAAGTGCCTCTCTCCGGGGAAGTCGCCGCCGCGGACCACGGCGCTGGGGGCGATCTCGCTGATGTAATCGCTTACGCCCTTGACCATATCCATGTTCATCTCCCTGGCCGGGCCGGACATGATATATATGGCGTAGGAGGCATCCTTGGGGCTACAGGTAATGGAGAGGTCGCCTATGGTAGCGTCCAGTGCCTGTGCGCCTCTGAAGCTCTCCACGGCCTTGTCGCGGAAGTGCTTCTTCCGTATCTCCCAGGGAAAGCGGAAAGCGGGAAGCTCGGTCCTGCCCATACCGATGGTGGTCCAGCCTTGCAGGGAGGCTATCAGGTCCCCGGCATCGATCGTCCTGGCCCCCACGTACTTGCGCTTGGTTACCTCACCAGCGCACATCAGGTCGTAGAAGGGCTCAACCATCAGCCGGTTTATCCTTTCCATGTTGTTGATCAGGCTGGCGTCCTTTCTCACATACCTCTGGTTATCGGCCAGGAAGACCGCGTCCACCGTCTCGAAGGTGGACTTGAGGCAGGTAGCCGAGTTATACATGCTCCTGGCCTCGCTGTACTGCTCGTGCTCGAAGGGCAGGACAACCAGGGCGTAGACCGGCTTGTTCATGTACCTTTCCTTGATCATCTTGGCGATCACCGGCAGGCTGCCCGAGCCGGTGCCACCGGCGGAGCCGGCCACAAGGAGAAAAGCATGGGTCTCGTAGAACTCCGCTTCGGACTTCATAGCGTCCATCACCTTGTCGCCGTCTTCCTTGGCCAGTTGGGCGCCCAGCTCGTTTATCTTGCCCACGCCGTGTCCCAGGGTCTGGCGAAGGCCGATGAGTATGCGGTGGCGGAAGTCCTTCTTGATGAACCTGAGGCCGGTCAGGTCGGCCTGGTCGGTGTTCATGGCTATGACCACAGGGGCTATAGTCGCCTTGCGCTCAGCCTGCGCCTTGAGGTTCAGCCTGGCGAAGTTATCAGCGATGCGGCAGCCGCACTGCCCTAGTCCAACAACTGCTAGTTTCATTTTTCCTCCTGTATACCAGTCTGTCTTTCTTTCTGTCAAGGGGGGACTGCCTTCGCCCATCTCCCGTCTTCCCGGTGGAAGGCGCGGCAGCCCCGGACCTATCTAGTCGTATGGCGTTCCTCTTCGGGCGAGGAGGAAAATGAGGCCGCCGATCAGCACTGCTGCCGCAGCCACTATGGCAATGAAGGCCCACAGAGGCAGGTAGCCGGCCTTGAAGGAGTAGGGAACGGTCCAGCCGCTATCGTTCATGGCCCCGTCCACGGTTTTCACCCTCCAGTAGTAGGTGCCGTAGGGCAGCGCCTCCATGTCCGTCAGCGTGTAGCTCATCTCAGGGCCGGTGGTGGATACCAGCAGCGCCTGGGATTCGGTCAAGCCGACTTTGGCTATCAGGACCTGGGCGAAATCGGGGCTGGTTCCTATCTGGAGGTTGTAGGTGACGCCGCTGGGATCACTGACGGCTTTCCATTGGAGGGTAGGCTTCACCTTGGTGAAGTGACCGATCCTGGAGTCGTTGGGAGGCGCGGTAAGTATGGGCTTGGCCGGCACATTCGACTCCATGGTGAAGGTCTTGGTGAAGGTGCTGGCGCCGCAGGTGACTACTATGGGGTGGTCCACGGTGTGCGTGCTCTGGGTGTGGTCGGCTTCAAAGCTGAGACCTGAGAAACTGCCGTTGGAACTGGTGGTGCCGGAGACCTTGACTGAGCCGTCGTAGGTGACGGTCACCGCCGAGTTCTGGGCAAAGCCGTCGCCGCTGACGGTCACGGTGGTGCCCACATCTCCGCTGAGGGGGATGACGGTGACGCCGGCTCCCAGCTCGAACTCCACTGGATCGATATCGGACTCATCGGTGTCGTTTCCCTCGGCGGTCACGTCATAGGTGCCGGCGGCCATCGACGGCACTTCGAAGTCCTCTTCCCAGCAGCCGTCTTCATCGGCGGTGATGCCCGAGTGCACTGACTTGCCGTCGAAGAGTATCGCTATGCCCTTCTCCTTATCTTCAAAGCCGCTGCCGCTGACGGTCACCGTATCGCCGACGGCGCCCTCGGTGACGTCCAGGCTTATGCCAGGGGTAACGTCGAACTCGGCGCCCTTGATGTTGTCGTCCTCGATGTCATTGTTCTCATCGCCCACCGCATACACGTAGTGGGTCCCCTGGGAGGCGGGGGGCACCTCGAAGGTGACGGTGGTGGCCCACATGCCGTACTTCTCCTCATCGTCCTCCTCCATGTCTATCGCCATCTCGTCCAGGGCTACGATGTAGTAGTCGTCATCGTCCAGGTCCGCAGTGTCCGGCTCGCCGGTCTCCCTGAAGAGCCATATGGATATCTCCGACTCGTCCTCGTGCCATCCGTGCCCCGTCACCTCCACCTCGGTGCCGGCAGGGCCTTCGTCGGTGTCTATCTCTATGAAGGGATAGACGGTGAACTCCAGGGTGTCAACCTCATCGCCGGGGTCGTCGTCATCGCAGATCCAGATTTCGTGTACCCCGGAGAAGCATTCCGGTACATCGAGGTCCATGTCGAACTCGTAGTAGGTCTCGGAGCCGTCATCATAGCTATCGTCATACTTCACCTTCTCCATGGGACAGTCTTCCTCGTCCTCGTTGAATAGCTCGAAGTAGACGTAGATGTAGCTGCCGTGGTCGGAATTCCACTCTCCGTATATCCGTATCGTGTCGCCCACATACCCCTCGTCACTGTCGATGCTGCCCTCTGAGACGTGGAAGGTCTGGGCCAACACCGGAGCGGCCATTATGGGAACGGCCAGGAGACATACGGTGAGGGCGATTAGCAATCGAGATGCTAGCTTCATTTGACAATCCTCCTTGGTTTTGATTTTGCTGTTATCGCTGTTCTATTTCGCAGTCATTGCGGGCTGAGGGCGCGGGAGTCTGCGTGATGCGTGATGGGTGCTGGGGATTGCTTCGGTGCTGGAGCGCCTCGCAATGACAAGGGGAGCGCGCCTCGCAGTGACATATTGGAAGCGGTGTTCAGAGCCTTGCCTCAGCTTCGCCATGACGTTCCTGTTATTATAAACGCAAATAGCGTTCAAAGGTTAATGGAAGAACCTCGTTTCTGCCGGGGTATCCGACATGCACCTCCTTCTGTTCATCAATTCTGTCTCTCCAGGGGAGTGACGAAAGGGATATCGGCCACCTTTTCCAGAAGCTCGTGATTGGCGGTGATGAGTGGCAGGTGGCGCACCTGCGAGACGGCAACGTACGCCGCATCGCATATGCTGAGGGCTTTGGAGGAAGCCAGCGCCACTGTCTCCTCAACAACCTCCTGGAAATCCACCAGCTCAAGCCCCAGCTCGAGCAGGTTCTTCATCGCTTTCGACACGTCTGCCTTGCTGAGGTTCGGGTTAGCGAGGAGGGCGCTGGAGACCTCGTACAGCACCAGCGAGCAGCTCATCAAGGGGTGTGTTCCTGCAACGTGCCGGTTGAGCAACTCCTCCGCCCTTCCGGCATCCTCGTCGGACCCTGAGAACCACTTGACTACCACGCTGGCATCCACCACGCAGCCCTGAGCGCCTTTCATCCCGTAGTCCTCCGCTTTCTTATCTCCGCTGCGCCGTTCCAGTCGGCCGATTTGCCTGCGAGCTCCCTTATCTCGGAGGCCGCCTTTGCTGCGGCTCTTCTTCTCTCCTTTTCCCTGTCCTCCGTCTCTTTCTCCTCCATGAAGTGGTCGAGCGCCTGCTGAATGACCCTGCTTCTGGTGGCGCCTCTCTTATGGACGAAGGCATCCACCCTTTCCAGCTCTTCCGGAGCTATGGTGATATTTATCTTTACTGCTCTACCCACCCCTATACACCCGTATGTGACATACTTTATATTCCCCTGCGCACCCCCCTGTGGGCGCAGCGAAATACCCACTGTTAATCTACACCAGGGGGGGTATGGTTGTCAAGTCGATAGTCTAGAGTCGATAGTCTAGAGTCTAGAGTCTAGAGCCTGGAGCCTGGAGTCACGGATCGGGAGTCGGCAGCCGGCAGTCGACGGTCGGGAGTCGGGAGTCGGGAGTCGGGAGTCGAGAGTCCACTGTCATTGCGAGCCGCAGGCGCGGCAATCTGCGTAATGAGTGACGCGTAATGCGTGACGGGTGACTCGTGACTCGTGACCCGTGACGGGTGTAGGGGGAAAGGAGGAAGGGGGCTCTCGGGAGCCCCCTTCCTGGGGTTTCAGCTAGGCCTGGAAAATCAGACCTTGCGGGTCCTGAAGATCAGGACGATAACCACGATCACCAGGACGGCCCCGAGGCCGATAACCACCCAGACCCAGGTAGGAGTGGGGGCGGGGCCGGGGAAGACTATCTCGGGGAAGTCGGGATACTCGGGGGGTTCCACGGGCTCGGCTACGGTGGAGAAGGTGCCGATGTCGCTCTGGGCGAACACGCTGCCCTCCTTCATCGCGGTGACCTGCCAGAAGTAGGTGGTGGTGTAGTCGAAGTTCCCGGTGTAGGTGAAGGCGGTGCCGGAGAGGCCTGACTCGGAGGCCAGGGGACTGGAGAGGTCGGCGTTGGCGGAGAGGACGTAGTCGTAGCCGTCAGCGTCGTCGACGTCGGTCCAGGTGAAGCCGACTGCGGTGAGAGGCACGTTGCTGGCGCCGTCATCAGGAGCGAGTAAGGTGAGGGGGCTGCCGGGACCGGCAGCGATGGTGAAGCTCCAGACGTCGGAGTACCAGGAACGGATGGTCTCGCCGGTCTCGGCGTATCTGGTCCTGACTCTCCAGTAGTAGGTGGTGTTGCAGTCGAGTGCTCCCTGCCAGACGACCAGGCTGGGGG
>DAOUEN010000017.1:0-2321 GCA_034430415.1 Dehalococcoidia bacterium | reverse complement strand
GGCGGATATCTCCTGGCTATTGGCCGGCTTCACCAGAATAACGTTGTCAGCGGGCTGGGGTCTCACGCCCAGGTAGGTTTCGTCCATCAGGTAGCTCTCCATCTGCTCTCTCTTGGTTATGACCCAATCCTCTCCCACGATGCTCTGTAGTTGCTGAACAGTGATCATTTCGAACGCCTCCTCCTACACGGCCACATTCGGCCGCGATGGTACTCCGGTGGACGAGATTCTAGCATATGCGCGGTAACAGCTCACCAAGCGAATCGGGTCACAATCATTGTTACCGGGGATGGAATCGCTGCCTCAGAAATTGTGTGACCTCATAGCCTATAATTGAGATGGAATGGACGAGGCGTTAATTGCTCCCTGCGGGATGAACTGCGGAGTATGCAGTGGATACCTTGCTTTGGAATATGACGTGAGAAGCCAGGGAATCAGGATGCCGTACTGCGGCGGCTGCAGGCCGAGGGACAAGAAGTGCGCCTTCCTCAAGAAGAGATGCAGTCTGCTCCTGAACGGCGAGGTGAAATACTGCTACGAATGTAAGGACTTCCCGTGCAGAGAGCTTGTCCATATCGACAGACGATATAGAAACCTCTACAGGATGAGCATGATAGAGAACCTGGAATTCATCAGGGAGAACGGCATCGGGAAACTGCTCGAAAAGGAGGAGAAGAGGTGGAGGTGCCCCAGGTGTGGTGGGGTTATATGTTGCCACAATGGCATCTGCTTCGACTGCGGGCTAGATGAGTTGAGAACAAGGAAGAAACCGTATAGATGGGAGGATGATTGAACGTTCTAGCCTTCGCTATACCAGCCGAGGCGTACTGCTCCCGGGCCGTTGTGGACTATGGTTACCGGGGAAACGCCGGTGACATGTATTTCCTTGACCGGTAGCTTCGACAGGAGCCGCTGCTTCAGGTCTTCCGCTTCCGCCGGAGCGTCGTCGTGACTCACCACCACGTGCAGGTTCCTGCCTTCGCTCCTTTTCTTGACTATCTCAACTGCCCTGGCCATCGCTCTGGCCTTGCTTCTGGCCCTGGTCACGGGGGTCATGGCCCCCTTGGTTGAAGGGTCCAGCTCCACAATAGACCTCAGGCCGAATGGGGGATCCCTCCAGGCAGAGGCAGTGCCCATCCTACCTCCCCTGCCCAGGTAGTAAACCGTGTCCAGTATGTAGAGGAGGTTGAGCCTCGGTATCAGCCGGTTAAGCCTAGCGACTATGGCCGCGAAGCTCATGCCTTCAGCGGCGGCTCTGGCCGCTTCCAGGACGCAGAGCAACTGTGCTCCGTGCTCGGTCTGACTGTTGATCAGTGCGATGCGTGTCCCGGGCAGCTCCTTTCTCGCCATCCTGCCAGCGGTGACGGCTTGCTTGTAGCCCATGCCGATCCAGGAGGTGTAGCAGATATGCACGATGGCTTCTGCCCTCTGGCTCAGTTTCTGATAGGTGCGCAGGAACTGTTCGGCAGTGGGAGCCGAGGTTGTTGGCAAGGTTTCCCTCTGTGCCAGGCGCTGGTAGAGGCGGGACTTGTCTACCTCCGTGTCCAGATAGCTTACGCCGTCAAGTATGACGTGAAGGGGTACCACCTCAATCTGGAACTCGTCAGCCATCTCCCGCGGTATGCCGGAGATGGTGTCGGTCATGATAGTTACTTTGTGCATCGGCACGCGTAGTAGTGTAGTCCTCCGGGTCGTACGCAGTCAAGCCCCGAATTGCATCGTATCATCGACACATCAGGGGAAGGTGCAGCGGTCTACTATGGTGCGGCCGACCATTTGGCAGATATGGAGGTTGGCACGGTCAGGTTCTTGCTTTCTCTGGCCAGTCGAAGTCCTTGATTGGAGGGTCTGAGATCTTCTGGGCAACCTTGCGGAAATGGAATCCCTGGATGGCAAAGGTTATGGATAGGGGGAAGGACCTGGGTTTCTTGAGCAAGGTCCAGACAAAGAGCGACCAATAGTACCTTCTTCCCTTTTCCCTGATACCCATAACCCACATGGACCTGATCAGTGCCCGGATATAGCGAGGACTGGTATCGGCCTTTCTTATGCTCTTAGGTCTATACTCTCTCAGAAAGGTTTTAACACGTTCGTAGTATGGCCTAGGCGAATAGATTGTATTGAGGATCTGTCTATAGCCGTGGGCGAGTCTTTCGTGGCCCATCTTGGGGATGAAATTGGTTGAACCGTCTGTATTGTCACCAGTACCGCCCGGCAGCAAGCGGTTCTCCTGTTTCAGACGTTTGTACAGTCCTGTTCTCGGAGGAGCCATTAGTACACCTACCATGGCGGTAACGATTCCACTCTTCTGAATGAAAGCT
>DAOUEN010000016.1:0-32684 GCA_034430415.1 Dehalococcoidia bacterium | reverse complement strand
GCTGCCGGCATCCCCGACGACAGCATACGCTTCATCGCCGCCATCGGGGCCCACGGCTCCATGAACGGGATAGACTTCAGAAAGAAGCTGGGCGACGAGGTGATGCGCCGGTTCCTGGTGTACAACCACAACCCCTACGAGAACTGTACCCCGCTGGGGATGAGCAGCCGCGGCATACCCATGCGCATCAACAGCGAGCTCATGTCCTGCGACCTCAAGATCGGGGTCGGCTCGATAGTACCGCACCCGATGAGCGGCTTTGGCGGCGGCAGCAAGATAATTCTCCCCGGCGTCGCCTCCATCGAGACCATAGATTTGAACCACACCAGGCTGGGGCCTTCCCCGACAACGGGGATAGGCAAGCACGAAGGCAACATACAGAAGCTGGACATGAACGAAGCCGCCAGGATGGCCGGGCTGGACGTCAAGGTGGACGGCATCCTCAATCTGAAAAGAGAGATAACCGCCGTCTTTGTCGGCGACGTGGTGGAGGAGCACGATGAGGGAGTGAAGCTGGCCAGAGAGCACTACGCTACGGATATGGTGACCGGCTGCGATATCGCGGTGGCCAACTGCTTCTCCAAGGCCAACGAGATGCTCCTGGCTCCGCGGATAGCCTGCCCGCTGATCAAGGAGAAGGGCGGCGACATGGTGCTGATAGCGGTTACTCCCGAGGGACAGATCAACCACTACTGGAGCCGGAGCTTCGGCAGGGGCTTCGGCGGCAGGGCCTTCGCACACAAGACAGGCCTGCCCCCCAGGACCAGGAGGCTGAGCGTGCTGCAACCCTACCCGGACAAGGTCGGTGGCGACTGGGTGGCGCCGTACGAGATGATAAACTGGGCTAGAAGCTGGCCCGAGGTGCTCAGGGAACTGAAGAATTCCTACGGGGACAGAGCCAAGGTGGCGGTAATCCCCGATGCCACCATACAGTACTTCCCCGATGCGCCCAAGCTTATGTGACAGAGTGCTGCGGCTAGCCACCGGAGACAAGAAAGAGACACGGTCATTGACAGTCGCGGGGTGTTGGGTTACAATCAGCCAGTACAGTCAAATTCATTAAGGAGGAACCCGAGGCTAATGAAGATCGCATCATTCAGGAATCACGCTGGGGAGCTTCGCATCGGCATGAAGGTGGGTGACGGAATCGCCGACCTCACCGCCGCGCTGGAGAAGTACCTGGTGGATGAGGCCGGCACGGACCCAGCATACGCCGTAGAGGTGGCTGCCGAAAGGCTGCCCAGCTCCATGCTGGACCTGATCAAGAGGGAGGAGGAAGGCCAGGCAGACCTGCGCCTGACCGCCGCCTACATCTCTCGCGTAGCACAGAAGGGAAAGACGCTCTTCTCTCCCTGCGGGGACAAGATTACCTACGGACTGGAGGAGGTGACGTTGCTGACCCCCGTCCCGCAGTTGGACAGGAGGATCTTCAACCTGGAGTACAACTATCCCGCGTATGAGAAGGTCTACGGAACAATTCCGCCAAAGGATGGCACGACGGCCATGTTCATGATGGACCCCGAGACAATAAGCGGACCCGGCGACGACATTAAGTGGCCGACCACGGCGACCGAGGTCACCTCGGCTGTGGAGCTGGGCATTATTATCGGCAAGGATGGAAAGCGCATCCCCGAGAGCAAGGCCCTGGACCATGTCTTCGGCTACACCATCGTCAATGACGTGACCGGCATAAGCATACTGAGAGGAATGGGGCCGGGCGATCTCTGCCTGCCCGGCGGTTTCTACTTCACCAGAGCCATGATAATGGACACCTTCCAGCCGGTCGGCCCCTTCATCGCCCTCAAGGACGAGATCGCCGACCCGCAGACTCTGAAGGGCGAACTGAGGGTCAACGGTAAGGCGGTGTCGAAAGGCAACGCCAAGGATATGCGCTGCTCGGTGGCCAAGCTGATAGAGTTTCTCTCCCAGGACATCACTCTTGAAGCCGGCGACCTCATCTCTACCGGGGCCATGGGGACAGACGCTTTCCCGCCTGAAGCCGGCGTCGTGGTGGGCGATACAATCGAGGCTGAAATCGCCGAGATCGGAGTGCTGCGCAACAGCGTTGTAGCTTGATGCGGCTGCCGATGAGTCATAGTATTTAGGAACAGGAGGTCATACGCAAAATGAAGCTTGGTAGTTTTAGAAACCACAGTGGCGATACCCGCATCGGGGTGAAGATGGACGGGCAGCTGGCTGACCTGACGGCAGCCTTCGAGAAATACCTGGTGGAGGAGTGTGGGGTGAGCCGCGATTTCGCCGTGGAGGCCGCCTACTCCAGAATGCCCACTTCCATGCTGGCTCTGCTTCGCAGGGAAGAGGAAGGCTGGGCCGACCTGAACACAGTCTACGATTACATTCGTAGCACTTTGAAGAAGGACGCTGTACTGTTCTCCCCCACCGGGGCCAAGATCAACTACGGTCTGCCGGAAGTCAAACTGCTCACCCCCATCCCGGAGATGTACAGGGTATTCAACATAGGGGTGAACGCTGATATCTTCGCCAAGATGGAGGGTGTCACTCCCCCGGAGGCCGGTTATACCTGCATGTTCAAGAAGACGACTCGCGCGATACTTGGACCTGAGGACGAGATTAAGTGGCCCGTTACAGGGCAAGAGGTTGCTTCGGAGGTGGAGCTGGGCGTGATAATGGGGAAGACAGGAAAGGGCATAACCCAGGCCAACGCCCTTGACTATGTCTTCGGCTATGTGGTGTCGCACGACCTGGTAGTGATGGACGTGCTCAGCAAGGCGCATTTCTCGGGACACGGCCCCGCAGCCCTCCCCGGCGCCTATTACATCACGCTCGCCAAGACCCCTGACGATTTCCAGCCCATAGGCCCGTTCATCGTCACCAAGGATGAAGTCCCTGATTGCCAGAAGGTCAATATGGAGTTTAGGATCAACGGGGAGCT
Source organism: Dehalococcoidia bacterium (assembly GCA_034430415.1). Classification (GTDB taxonomy): domain Bacteria; phylum Chloroflexota; class Dehalococcoidia; order GIF9; family AB-539-J10; genus JADFUZ01. Next base: position 29,770 of record DAOUEN010000016.1, on the reverse strand, counting down.
CAAGATCAAGGGGAGTACGGCCACCATGAGGGTGCCGGTAAGAAGGCTGATAGAGTTCCTCTCTGCGGATATGACTTTCCTCCCCGGCGACCTGATCTCATCGGGAGGCCAGGGCTCAGAGGACTATCCGCCTCACGCTTTCCCCGTGCCGGGAGATACCGTCGAGGCTGAGCTCGAGAACATCGGCGTATTGCGCAACTACGTTGTGGCCTGAGGGAGAGGTTTTCCAACATCAGTTGACTGCTGCAACGCCTGTGCGGTATTGTTATAGATATATCATCGCCCGCGCCAGGAGCACTATGATAGGAAGGTGGCAGGGCGAAGAGATGAATTGCGCTGGCAGCATAGCCAGGAGGGGAGGTATATAGATGTAATGCAGACAAACATTAGGTTTGAGCTATGCCCCGGCTCAGAGGGGCAAGAAAAAAAAGGAGGTAGCAGCAAATGACAAGGAAACTACTAATGGTGTTGGTCTCGGTAATGGTCATCGCTGGCCTGGTTTTGGCCGGCTGTGCCCCCGAGGCAGCGCCGCCGGAGGAGGAGGAAGAAGAGGCAGCGCCGGCGGAGGAAGAGGAAGAGGAAGAAGAAGCAGCGGCGCCAGAGGTGGAGGTGATCAAGTGGGACGTCCAGGCGATCTGGCCGGCAGGATTCATGTCCTACGTGTCCTGCGAAAATGTGATCAAGCGCATTAACGTAGCCAGCGGCGGACGCCTCGAGATAACCCTGTACCCCAGCGGCGCCATAGTACCGGGCTATGAGATCCTCGACGCAGTTGACTCGGGGGCTGTCGACGGGCAGGTGTCGGGAATATCGGCGCAGTTCGGTAATTTCCCCACGGCGATGTTCTTCGACAAGTACCCCGCGGGGCCAAACGCGCTGGAGATATACACCTGGCTCTATCATGGCGGCGGACTGGAGCTATGGCAGGAACTCTACGACATGAACGGCATCAACATGCATGTCGTCGGCCCGATAGGATGCAGCCAGGCAGAGAACTTCGGCTGGTTCCCCAAGAAGATCACCTCGCTCGACGACTTCAAGGGGATGAAATTCCGCACCCAGGGCACCTGGGGCGACGTCCTCACGGCGCTGGGATGCTCGGTGGTTACCATGCCCGGCGGTGAGGTCTACGAGTCGGCGCAGCGCGGCGTCATTGACGCCTTCGAGTACTCCACTCCCGCAGTAGACATGTCGGCCGGCTTCCACGAGATTATGCCGGTGATGATGGAGCCGGGAATCCATGCGCCAATCGCCCTGTACGACCTCATCATCAACACGGACCGATGGAACGAGTTGCCCGATGACCTGAAGGTGCTGGTAGAGCTGGGGGCCCAGGCCGGAGCAGCCTGGGTGCTCACGGATACCGACTACCAGGACATCTACGCCTTCAAGGATCTTATGGACTACGGCACCGAGGTCGGCGTGCTGCCCGACGAGGTCGTTGAGGAGATCGTGGTAATAGCCAACGGTATCTGGGACGACATGGCGGCGGAAGACCCCTTCTTCGCCGAGGTGCTCAAATCCCAGCGTGATTTCCTGAAAGACTACAGGGCACTGCACAGCCTGAAGCAACCCGATCCGGCCCTTCTGAACTGGCCGCAGTAGAGGGTATCAAAGCAAAGCATAGGTAATGCTACTCAGGCGGCCGGGGTGTGCGCGAATAGGTGGCGCCCCGGCTGCCTGAGCAGGAAGGCGCGTAACCTGCGGGGTAAGTAGGGCAAGACCGTGTCAGGTTATGTCGCCCGTGTTTCTATGATCGGCTTCCGGGGGGGCATGGCGGCAGGGCGGAGCAATCCCCGATCCCTCGCCCCGGGCGGCTCTATGAGTGCCAGGCTGGCCAGGGCTGGAGGAAATCCACCGCTGCCGCAGCAGCAAGCCTCTGAATAACAGGCCGGGCACAGAGGAGGGAACAGTGAGATTCCTTAGAGCTTATGTCAGCAAGGTCGAATACATCAGCGAATGGAGCGGCAGAATAGTAAGCTTTCTCGGCCTGGCGATGGTGTTCACCATCACCATCGACGTATTCCTGAGATACGTATTCAACGCCCCGACCAAGTGGTCGTATGACATCACCTACATGATCGGCGGGACTCTCCTCATTATGCCAATGGCATACGTCCTGATGCACAAGGGCCATGTCAGCATAGACATCCTGTACAGGAAGTTTTCCCCGCGTACGGCGCTGATTGTTAATGTGGTACTCGACGTGCTGTTCTTCTTCCCCCTGATGATCGTCATATTCTACATGAGCGCCACGCGCGCGTATTCATCCATCCTTGTCCGCGAGTTCTCCAATGTAGGCTTCTGGAGGCCGCCGCTGTATCCTTTCCGAGTCATGATCCCGGTAGCCTATTTACTGATAGTCCTCCAGGGGATAGCCGGCTTCGCCCGCAATGTGTATTCCCTGGGTCATGGAGGGAAAGAGCTATGATCGACTTGAGTCCCGAAGTACTGACGGTGGTCATGTTCACCCTCCTTATAGGGTTTGTCCTGGTGGGATACCCCCTGGGCTTCGTCCTGGGCGCCATCGGCCTGCTAATAGGTTTCCTGATGGAAGGGCCCCCGATGCTCAATATCGTGTACCTGAGGCTGTACGGGGCCATCACCACGTACACCTTCCTGGCTGCACCCCTGTTTATTCTCATGGGGCTGATGATGGAGAGGTCGGGGGTGACCGACAGCCTGTTTGAGGCGCTCCATATATGGCTCGGCGGCTTCAGGGGCGGCCTGGCCATCGCCACCGTCCTCATCGGCACGCTTCTGGCTGCCTGCGTGGGGGTCATAGCCGCCTCCGTGACCATGCTGGGGTTGATAGCCATGCCGGCAATGCTCGACCGAGGTTACAGCAAGGAGTTGGCCTCCGGTGCGGTCTGCGCCGGAGGCTCTCTGGGCATTCTCATACCCCCCAGCGTTATGATCGTGTTCTACGGACCCATGGCCAACCTCTCGGTGGGCAAGCTATTCATGGCGGCCTTCATACCGGGCTTCATGCTGTCGGCGCTGTACTGCACGTATATCGCGGTGACGTGCTTCCTCAGGCCCAAGCTGGCACCCTCGGTCTCCGCCGAGGAGAGGAGAATGCCCTTCCTGAAGAAGACGAGAATGCTGGCGGTATCCCTGTTCCCCCCTCTGTTTCTGATACTGGCTGTGCTCGGCTCGATCTTCTTTGGCGTGGCCGCCCCCACGGAAGCGGCCGCGGTAGGAGCGCTGGCATCCATACTGCTGTGTATGGCCTACCGTAAGCTCAGCTTCGCCAAGCTCTGGTCGGCGCTCATCGGCACGGCCCGCGTCGTGGGCATGGCATTCACGGTAGTGATCGGGGCGGCCATCTTTACCTCGATCTTCATCAAGGGCGGCGGGACAGAGGTGGTGAAGGACCTCATCCTGGCCGCGCCGGGAGGACGCTGGGGTTCATTCGCCCTCATTATGTTCATAACCCTCATCCTGGGGATGTTCATCGACTGGATAGGCATCATCCTGGTCATGATCCCCATAATGGCTCCCATCGGCATAGCCCTCAACTTCGACCCCATATGGTTCGGCATGATGCTGATAGTGAACCTCCAGTTATCCTTCATAACTCCACCCCTGGCCTACGCCATCTTCTTCCTCCAGGGCACATTGAAGCCAGAGATGGGGGTGAACACCGGCCACATCATAAGAGGAGTACTCCCCTATATCGGGCTGATATGTATCGGCCTGGCGCTGATGGTGCGCTTCCCTCAAATAGCTCTGTGGCTGCCCGGCAAGATGATACGATGACCGGTGCTGAGCGATAACCGAGGGGCCGTTTGGAGAACTTACCTCAGCGATTGTCTGCAGTCTCGCCAGGGGCATTGTCCCTGGCGAGCTTGCGTTAGCGATATTCGCAGACCGGGAGAGGGCTGCCCGCCGAAGCGGTCTGCACGACAAAGATGACTATGCAAGCAGGAGGTGTCATAAGATGACGAAGAAACAGGAGAACCTACTCAGGGCCCGCAAGATCGAGCGGCACCTGCGGCCCCCTACTCTACCGGTAGGCGTCAAGTTCTGGAAGAAGGGGGAGCAGATTCCACCTGAAGCGGGAGATGCCCCGGAACACAACCACTCATGGTGCCAGTTCATATCGCTGGCGCGGTTCAACGCCGAGACCAGAACCGTCACGCTGGTGAGGCAGAAGAACATCCTTTGCCCCATCGCCCCCGGCATACTGGGGATGGAGAGATGGCCGGACATCTACCTCGAGGGATCCGCCCTGGGAAACAAGCACTTCGCCAATGCGGAACTGGCCGCCAGCGCCGCCAGGACCATCCCCCGCATCACTACTGAAGACACCGAGGCGATTACCGTGGGTCCGCTGGAGAACCTCGCGCTCGAGCCCGACATCATCGTTCTGGCAGTGACTCCGGGAAGGTGCAACAAGGTATTCGACGGAGCCCTGTGGTACAAGGGAGGTCGCTTCACCATGGGGTTTTCCAACGGCTGCGGCATCTGCGCCGACGCCACCGCGGGGCCCTATATCAACCCCGACCCGGTAGCTCACCTATCGTTTCCCTGTCACGGAGCACGCCGCTGGGGCGGATGGAGGGACGACGAGCTCGCCTGCAGCGTACGAATAGACAAGCTCGACACGTGGATCGAGGGGATGGAGAACACCTTCCTGTCGGGGCACTCCTACCCAGTGGCTCACCAGTTGACTTCCGACCTAAGGGACACGCACCACGACAAGTTCGAAACGCCGTACGATGAGTTCTACCCGTACGGCATATGCCCCTAGGCGAGTCACGCCGCACCCCGATAGGGTGCCCCAAAAGATGATAAAATAGGAGGCGGCAGCTAAGAGGTTGCGCCCAAAGGAGGTTCTATGGCCCTGACCAAAGAGTCGATTGAGCAGATATCTGACCAACTGCTGGAAGCCGAGCGGACATGCCAGCCGATAGACCCCATCGCACCCAGGTTCAGCGACCTATCATACGAGGATGTCTACGCGATACAGCTGAAAACTTTCGACACCAGGGTTAAGCGCGGCGAGGTCATCGTGGGCAAGAAGATCGGGCTGAGCAGCCGGGCGATGCAGGAACAGTTCAACATCAAAGAGCCTGACTACGGCATCATCTCCGACAAGCTGGTTCTCAGAGAGGGACAGCCTGTAGCGATGAAAAGCCTGATATCGCCGCGGATGGAGCCGGAGATGGCCTTCGTGCTGAAGGAGGATCTGAAGGGGCCGGGAGTGACAGCGGCAGCCGTTCTCAAGGCCACTGAAGGCATCATGCCAGCCTTCGAGGTCATTGACAGCAGGTACAAAGACTGGAAGATTACAGTCAAGGACTCCATCTCAGATAACGCCTCGTGCGGCGCCGTAATCCTGGGCGGCCGGCTCACCCCCGTTGACGGCATAGACCTGCGCCTAGTGGGGATGGTGCTGGAGAAGAACGGCGAGATCATCGCTACGGGAGCGGGAGCTGCTGTGCTGGGCAACCCGGCGGAGTCGGTGGCCTGGCTGGCAAACAAGCTAACCGAGTACGGCATCACCTTGAAGGCCGGCGAGTTCATTATGTCAGGCAGCCTGGTGCGGGCTGTGCCAGTAGAGGCAGGTTCGTTCCTCAGAGCCAGCTTTGACCGCTTCGGCTCCGTTTCCGCTCTATTCGAGTGACAATCAGCGCTGGCATTGCAGCAATCAGCGCCACTGAAATAAGCTGTTGACAGGGGGACCAAATGGCAAATATTGCAACGTACGCGCCAGACTCATATGTGCTTCTACAGGGGAATGAGGCCTTTGCCAGGGGGGCACTCGAGGGAGGGGTGCAAGTCTGCGCAGCCTATCCGGGCACGCCTTCTTCAGAGATCATCGGGACGCTGGCCACCGTAGCCAAGGAAACAGGAATTCACGTGGAATGGTCCATCAACGAGAAGGTAGCCACGGAAGTAGCGGCTGCAGCAGCCTTCGCCGGCCTGAGAGGCCTGTCCGCCATGAAGAACGCGGGCTTCAACGTGGCCATGGACTTCCTGATGCACTGCAATCTGTCCACCCTGGGCGACAGAGGAGGAGGGCTGGTGGTGGTGGTCTGTGATGACCCACAGGCGCACGCCAGCGGTGATGAAGAGGATACCCGCTGGGGAGCCAAAATGGCCAACGTGCCCCTCCTTGAGCCGGGAAGCCCCCAGGAAGCCAAGGACATGATCAAGTGGGCCTTCGAGCTGTCCGAGAGGCTGACCTGCTATGTCATGGTGCGCGGCTACACGCGGCTGTCCCACTCACGCGCCGGCGTCAAGGTAGGGCAGATACCCAAGCCTGAGAGAAAGGCCAGCTACGACACATCCAAGGCGTACTCGCCCTATGTTGCTCCCCCGAAGCATGCGGCCCTGCTGGAGAAAATGGCAAAGCTGCGGGAAGAGTTCGAGTCATCCGCCTTCAACACGTACAACGGGCCGGAGAAGCCGGACTTGCTGATAATCTGCAGCGGCAGCGGAGCGCCGTGCTCTCTGGACGCCATAGAGGCCCTCGAACTGACGGGTTCAGTGGGAATCCTGAAGCTGGGGACGCTGTGGCCCTTCCCGAGGAAGCTGGTGCAGAGCTACCTATCGCGGATGAAAAGAGTGCTGGTGGTGGAGGAGGTGGACCCCTTCATTGAGACTCACGTCAAAGAAGTGGTGGTCGATTCCCCAGGACTGGCCGGCACAGTGGAGATACTTGGCAAGGGCTCAGGACACCTGAACTACTACGGCGAAATGACGCCGGATGCGGTCATAGGGGCCCTCTCCAAGATTTTCGGCCTAGAGTACCAGGCAAGAGACGCAGCCTATGAACAAAAGGCCCAGGAGGCAGCGCAGCGGACGGTGATCGACCGCGGCATGGCCTGGTGCCCGGGATGCCCGCACCGGGCTAGCTTTTTCGCCCTGAGGAATGCGATCAGAAAGGACCGCAGGAAAGCCATAGTAACCAGCGACATCGGCTGCTACACGCTGGACATATTCCCATACGGCACTCACCAGACCAACGTGCTGCACTGTATGGGTTCGGGGGCAGGCACAGCCTGCGGATTTGGGGAGCTTGGCCCGTTCGGGCTCACCCAGCCAGTGATATCAATATGCGGCGACTCAACCTTCTACCATGCATCCGTACCGGCCCTGATGAACGCGGTGTACAACAAGTCAAACATAACGCTGGTGATCCTGGACAACGGCGTGACCGCCATGACCGGCTTCCAGCCTCATCCAGGAACGGGCCTCACCGCCACCCAGGATGCCACCACAGCCGTGGATATGGAGGCTCTGTGCCGCGCCCTGGGATGCAGGGTGGAGGTGAGAGACCCCTTCGACATGAAAGGAACCGCAGCCGCGCTGGTCGACCTGATGAAGGACGAGAGCGGGGTCAGGGTGCTCATCCTGCGCCGGAAATGTGAGCTGCTCCGGATGAGGCAGGAACGGAAACAGCCGTACAGGGTCTGGGTTGACACCGAGAAGTGCACCGGAGAAAAGTGCGGCTACTGCTACGAGGTGCTGCAGTGTCCGGGCATATCCCTGGACAAGGAGACGGGCAAGGCACGGATACAGGAGACGCAGTGCGTGGGCTGCGGAGTCTGCGCCGACATATGCCCGCCCAAAGCCATTGGCAAGGAGGAAAACATATAATGGCCATTTCTGCGGACCCGCTGAACCTGATAATCTGTGGAGTTGGAGGGCAGGGGAATATCCTGATGTCAGGCCTGATAGGCAGCGCGCTGACGAAGAAGGGCTTCTATGTAGGCGTAGGGGAAACGTTCGGGGCGGCCCAGAGGGGTGGGGCAGTGTTCAGCAGCGTGAGGATATCGCCAACGAAAGCCTACGGTCCGCTGATTCCCGAAGGTAAGGCTCATTTCATACTTGGACTGGAACCTCTGGAAACCATGAGGCTGCTGCGCAAATACGGGAACCCGGAGACGATGTGCATCGCCAATACCTATCCCGTCCCGCCCGTGGGAGTGCTGTCCAAAAAGGATGAATATCCCGACTACGAGGAACTCAAGCAGGCGATAAGGAGCCTGTGCAAGTCCGTGTGGTTTGTCGACGGCACCGAGATAGCTTTGAAGCTGGGTGCCGCCATTGCCACCAATATCGTCATGGTGGGTGCCCTGATCGGCTCAGAGCAGCTTCCGCTGACAAAGAAGGAAATCGAAGACCAGATGTGGGAGACCTTCCCCAGCAACAGAATGGAGTTGAACCTGCAAGCCCTGGAGATGGGATTCAACGCAATTCGCTCACAGAACTAGGATCTGAGAGAGCACAGACCTGGAGGCCGGACTTGCTCAAAGCACCCCGAGGGACGTCAGATATCCTGCCGCAGGAACAGGGCTACTGGAACTTCGTAGAAGAAAAGGCTGCCTCCCTGTGCCAGCTTTACGGCTACCACCGCATAAGGACGCCGATCTTTGAAGACCGTCTCCTTTTCGCCCGCACGGCAGCCGGGGGCACCGACATCATTGACAAGGAGATGTACGTCTTTGCGGACAGGAGCGGACAGAAGCTGGCCCTGAGGGCGGAAGGGACGGCGCCGGTCTGCCGGGCATACCTGGAACACGGCATGTTCAACATGCCGCAGCCGGTAAGGCTCTACTATATCGGCGCCACCTTCAGATATGAACGCCCGCAAGCGGGGAGGTACCGTCAGCACCACCAGTTCGGCTGCGAAGCTCTGGGAGAGATGGATCCCTCTCTGGATGCCGAGGTGATAGACATAGCACGCCGATTCCTGATTTCCCTGGGGCTTCCCAGGCTCTCCATCCATCTCAACAGCATCGGCTGCAAGAACTGCCAGCCGCGGTACGTAGAGGCGCTGAAGGAGCACTACTCGCATTACCCGGGTAGAATCTGTGCCGACTGCCAGATCAGGTTAGCCAGAAATCCCTTGCGGCTGCTCGACTGCAAGGAAACCTCGTGTCAGGAGGTTGCGGAGACAGCGCCAAGGATCTCAGACTATCTGTGTCCCGAATGCCAGGCCCATTTCGAGACAGTGCAGAGATACCTGGAGGCGCTGGAGATCCGCTTCCAGTTGAACCACAGACTGGTGCGGGGCCTGGACTACTACACCAGAACGGTGTTCGAGATTCAGCCACAGGAGGAGGGAGGGCAGAGCGCCATCGTGGGTGGTGGTCGCTATGACGACCTGATAGAAGAGATCGGTGGGAAACCGACGCCCGCTGTGGGCTTTGCTACCGGCATTGAAAGGATCATCCTGAACTTGGTCAGGCAGGAGGCAGCTATCCCTCCCGTAGCCAGGCCCATAACCTTCATCGCCTCCGTGGGCGGAGAGGCCAAGACACAGGCGGTGAAGCTTGCCTCGCAGCTACGCAGCAGCGGTATCGCCGTTATTGCGGCCACGGGCGACAGAAGCCTGAAGAGTCAGCTACGGCAGGCTAACTCGGTGGGGGCCGCCTACGCCGTGATCATCGGCGAGGAAGAGGTCCAGGCCAGGAGCGCAGTACTGCGCGACATGGCAAGGAATACGCAAGAAACTGTTCCTTTGAGTGAGCTGGCCCCCGCGTTGTTGAAGAAGACCACCACCGCTTAACATAACTAAATATACCCCCCAACTTGGCCTGCGCGACTACATATGGTATAATGCGTCTACTGTGCTTAGCTGTTGTCGCCGCCGTGGAGACCGAGCCATAGCCCTCTCCTGCCATTGTCAGCAAGACCAGGGATACAGGATACCCGCTCAGCCATGTCACAAAACGAGATAGACAACCACAGACTGAACGGCGAGTACGGCGCTCAGGATATACAGATCCTGGACGAGATAGAAGCGGTGCGTCTGCGACCCGGAATGTACATCGGGGGGACGGGCCACGAAGGGTTGCAGCACCTCCTCTACGAGATAGTCTACAACAGCATAGACGAAGCAATGGCTGGCTTCTGCGACTGCATTGAAGTCACCATACACGAAGACAACAGCGTCACCGCCTCCGACAACGGACGAGGTATCCCCACCGAGACTATCCCCACCACAGATATCACGGCACTGGAAGCAGTCATGACCCGGCTGCACGCCGGAGCGAAGTTTGGCGGAGCCAGCTACGAAGTCTCCAGCGGCTTGCACGGCGTTGGCGCCTCGGTAGTAAACGCCCTATCCGCCTGGCTCAGGGTGAAGACCAGGCGCGACGGCAAGATTTCCTACCACGAATACGAGCGCGGGATACCCAAAGGGGGAATACAGGTTATCGGCGAGTGCGCAGATACGGGCACCACCATCACCTTTCTAGCGGACGACGAGATATTCGAGGATGTCGACTACGACTTCAACGTAACCTGCCAGCGGCTGAGAGAACTGGCATTCCTGAACAAGGGAGTACAGATATCAATCAAGGACGAAAGAAGCTCTCAAGAGAAGACCTTCTACTTCGAGGGAGGCATAGCGAGTTCTGTCAGGCGCCTGAACAGAAACAGGCAGGTTATCCACCCGGACCCTATTTACCTCTCGGCCACGGTCAACTCCACTTCGGTTGAGGTGGCGCTGCAATACAACGAGGGCTTCACGGAGTCCACTTTCTCCTTCGCCAACTGTGTCAACACGAGAGACGGAGGTAGCCACCTGACCGGCTTCCGCTCAGCCCTGACGCACGCGCTCAACGACTATGCGCGCAAGAACAAGCTGGTCAAGGATACCGAGTCCAACCTCACCGGCGATGACATGAGGCAGGGAGCGGTAGCCATCATCAGCGTAAAGCTACCCAAGCCGCAGTTCGAGGGCCAGACAAAGGCGAGGCTTGGCAATCCCGAGGTAAGAGGCCAGGTTGAGTCCGTGGTAGTCGACGGCCTATCCCTCTATCTTGAACAGCACCCCGATGACGCCAGAGCTATTGTGGACAAATGCCTTCTGGCAGCCAAGGCCAGGGAGGCAGCGCGCAAGGCGCGCGAACTGGTCCTCAAGCGAAGCAGCTTCGATACGTCGACTCTGCCCGGAAAGCTGGCCGATTGCTCCGAGAAGAACCCGGAGCTTTGCGAACTCTATCTGGTTGAAGGAGACTCAGCGGGTGGCTCGGCCAAACAGGGACGCGACCGCCGCTTCCAAGCCATTCTGCCCCTCAAAGGCAAGATACTCAACGTGGAAAAGGCCCCCAAGGACAAGATCCTGGAACACGAGGAGTTGAGGGCGCTGGCTACAGCACTGAGAGCCAATGCCGATGGCCTCGACTTGTCCCGGTTGAGATACCACCGCATAATCATCATGACCGATGCCGACATCGATGGCTCTCACATCCGCACATTGCTACTCACCTTCTTCTACCGCCACATGGCCGAACTGATCGACCACGGACATCTTTTCATCGCCCAACCTCCTCTGTACCGCATCAAGTCCGGTAAGGAGGAATCCTGGATCTATTCCGAGCAGGAGAAAGAAAGCAAGCTCCGGGACCTAGGCGATGCCAAAGCGGAGATCCAGAGATACAAGGGTCTCGGCGAGATGAGTCCGGAACAGCTATGGCAGACCACTATGAATCCCGCTGCCAGAACGCTGCTCAAGGTAGAGGTGCCGGACGCCATAGCGGCAGACGAGGCGTTCCACATGCTCATGGGCAATGAAGTGCCTCCCAGGAAGAGCTTCATCCAGGCCCATGCGCAAAACGTGCGGAACCTGGACATCTAGGCCGCTTTCAGTCCTCTTTCAGTACCTGTAGAGACCCTGTTCAGCGATATAGTCCGCCACTCCATCCGTCACCAGATAACGCACCGGCAATCCCCGAGCCACCCTCTGCCTGACCTCGGAGGAGCTGACCCCTATAACAGGAGTGGGCAACTCTATGACCCTATCAGCCAAGCCTGGGATGGCGAACGAGCCGGAGTTGAATTCCGGCAGACTCAGACCCAGTCTGGGAACAACCGCCAAATGGCACAACTCCACCAGCCCAGCCGGGTCCTTCCACAGAGGAAGATCGTTGAGGCTATCCTGGCCGAGAATAAAGAAGAAGGACTGCTCGCCCAGTTCCTCCTTCAGACTGGCAATCGTGTCCACGGTGTAGGAAGGGCCTGAGCGTTCCACCTCAAGGGTACACAACCTGAAGTGATGGTTGCCTCCAATAGCCCGGCGCACCATCTCCACACGGCTGGCCGCTGAAGTTATGGCACGGTCAACCTTGAGCCATGGGTGACCAGCAGGCACAAACAGCACCTCACTCAGCCCCAGCTTCACTCTTGCCTCCTCAGCTATAATGAGATGTCCAATGTGAATGGGATCAAAGGTCCCGCCAAGAATGCCTATGTTCATTCCTCGTATCTCCAGTCAGGCATAGATCATGCAGTCCAGGCAAGCAGGTCACAATCGTGCCTTTGACACAATCACCTGCATGTTCCACTGAGCACAGCCTCAAATTGTAGCACAGCCAGCATATTTGTTGAGTAAGTAACTTAATCACAAGATAGTAGGGGATTAAGATAATATCATAGTACCAGTTACTAAAGGATATATAAGCCCTGTGGACCGGCAATAGGCTAGCTTGGGGAAAGCCCTGATAGAGAAGGGGAGATTTTCGACAATCCGCTATGCCTGCTGGGGGCAGTTATCGACAATGGCTCAGTACCCCTCTGCCGGTGCCCTGTTCTGCTTGATTCTCTCTGTGATTTCCGAAATCTGCTGGGACAGCTTGGAGTCAACTCTGATTTCGCTGGATATCTTCTGGCAGCCGTGGACTATGGTGGAATGGTTTCTGTTGCCCAGTTCTCTACCAATTTCGGAGAAGGAGTAGCTGCCTTCCTGGCGGAGGAGGAACATCGCTATCTGGCGGGCCAGAGCAGTCCTCCGGTCCCGTCGCTTGCCGGTTAACTGTTCTATGGAGAGGTTGAAATAGTCGGCTATTGAATGGATTGTCAGTTGTTTGTCCTGGTTGCCGGTGATGGCAGTCAATAACCTGTTGACTGCTTGCACGGTGAGTTCCTCTCCAGTCAGCCTGGCCTGAGCCGTCAAGTATATCAGCGCTCCTTCTAGCTGGCGGGGATTTCCGGTCACCCGATTGGCCAGGAGCTCCAGCACTTCCGTGGAGACAGTCACCGAGGACTCATCTGCCTTGGCGCGCAGAATAGCCAGGCGTGTCTCCATGTCAGGTGGCTGGATAGGGGTTGTCAGTCCGCATTCCAGCCGCGACCTCAGCTTCTTGCTGAGCAGGTCTATTTCCTGAGGAGGGCGGTCAGCAGTGATGACGATCTGCCTGCCATCATTGTGCAACTCGTTGAAGATATGGAAAAAAGACTGCTGCGTGCGCCTCTTGTTGGCTATGAACTGGATATCGTCGAACAGGAGGATATGGATAGGCTGGAACCTGTTGCGGAACTGCTCAATCTGTTTTTGCTTGATGGCCAGGACGAATTCATTGGTGAACTGTTCCGCGCCTATGTAGGTTACCTGCAGCCCGTTGTCTCCTGCCCTGCGGGCGATGGCGTGCAGCAAATGGGTCTTGCCGAGACCGGTGTCGCTATAGATGAAGAGGGGATTGTAGCTATGGCCGGCGGTTTCAGCTACGTCCAGCGCGGCGGCGTAGGCCAGCCGATTGGCGTCGCCTACCACGAAGGTATCGAAAGTGTGCTTGGAGTGGAAGCGGTCTGCCCTGACTCTGGTGCTTGTGCCACCATCGGTCGGGCTCGCTTGGGGTACAGGCTGGGCATGCAGTTGATCCTGATCAGGGACTGTGAACTGGATGTCAATGTCCCGGCCCAAAACTCGAGTCAGCGTTTTCCTTATCAATGAGTGGAGGCGCGTGGTCAGCCATTCAGCCACGAAAGCGCTGGGGACTCCGACGATGAAGGTATTCCCCTGGCAACTAATGCCACGGCTATTCTTGAGCCATGTGGCATAGTTCGCTTTGCTTACTTGAACTTGTAGTTCTCCCAGTACCCTTTGCCAGATGTCTCTTGCCGACTCCAACTCACCCCCGATGCCTGCTATCGTTGTGTTTGCTAAGAGGATGGCTCAGGGTAACGGAAGCAGGAAAGAACTAATAGACAAACTCAGGATATCAGAGGGTCGGAGGGGTCTCTAGGGAAGTTTTGACATAATGGAGAATTTGTGAAAGATTATTTCTGCTGATGGAAAAGAGCATCATTTTCATGGGCACGCCTGAGTTTGCCGTGCCTGTTCTAAGCCACCTGGTTCGGAGTTCCTATCACGTCGCCGCAGTATACACCCGGCCGGACAAGGTGGCCGGGCGCGGGCGGCAGCTTGGCTCACCTCCGGTGAAGAGGCTGGCGTTGCAGCAGGGCATACCCATTATCCAGCCGAGAACCCTCAAGTCGGCAGAAGCAGTGAAGGAACTGGCCAGTCTCGGGCCTGACCTGGTTGCGGTGGCGGCGTTCGGGTACATTCTGCCTGGAGAGCTACTGTCCGTGCCCAAATCCGGCTGTCTCAACGTGCACCCCTCGCTATTGCCCAGGCATCGAGGGGCGTCCCCGATAGCCGACACCATACTCTCGGGCGATGCGGTGACCGGGGTGAGCATCATTCTGATGGATGAGGGTGTGGACAGCGGACCGATTCTGGCGCAGCGGCAGGTGGACATATCTCCCGAAGACACCACAGGTTCGCTGACGGCCAAACTCGGTGTCGAGGGAGCCGAGCTTCTGGTGGAGGTCCTGCCCAAATGGTTTGCGGGGGCGCTGGAACCTCGGGCTCAGGATGAAGGCGAGGCTACCTATAGCAGGCTGGTAACAACTGGGGATGGCGAACTGGAGTGGCAGCTTGCGGCAGTTGAGCTGTGGCGGCGGGTACGGGCGTTCAATCCATGGCCGAGCTGCTACACCTGGTGGAAGGGCCGGCGACTCAAGATCCACGGTGCCACCCCCCTCGATGAGAAGGCGGGAGGTCAGGTGGGGAGGGTGCTGGCTTTGCCAAAGCCGGCGCCGGTGGGGGTTGGGGTAGTTGCCGGGCAGGGCATTCTGGGGCTCTGCCGGGTTCAACTGGAGGGGAAGCGCGAGATATCGATCGACGAGTTCGTGCGAGGGCAGAGGGATTTTGTCGGCTCTGTTCTGGGTTGACTGACGGGCCATAGACGTTGCCCCAGCCACAAGGCCTGGCAGGGATATACCGATGGAATGGCAGGGGGCCAGCCCTGAGGGATTGCGCCCGTCGGGCGGCGCTGGTGCGGTGCTCCTGTCAATTGGGTGAACTGCCCATCAGATGACGTGACAGCCAGTCGCTGGCGGACACGTTAACAATCGCCTCAGGGCTGTGGTAAGATTTGGAAGGCAAGTTAACCCTACGGAGAAGGAGGTATCATAGATGGCTCTTAAGACCCCGGAAGAGTACAAAGAGGGGCTGAGTAAGTTGAGGCCCAACATCTACAAGTTCGGCGAGCTCATCCAGGACACAACCACCAATCCCAATACCAAGGGTACCGTGGAAGGGCACGCCCAGCTCTACGCTGCGGCGCTGGACGCGGAGTATGCCGATCTGTTCGCCACCACGTCCAACCTGAACGGAGAGAAGGTGTCCCGCTACCTGTCGGTGAACCGGAGCGCCGAGGACATGATTGCCAACTGCAAGATGAAGAGGGCAGCCTACCACCTGACGGGAACCTGCACCGGCGGCCGTTGCGCCGGGTACAATGCCATCAATTCCATGTGGGCCACCACATACGAAATGGACCAGGAGTTGGGCACGGACTACCAGGAGCGCCTGAAGAAATGGCTCAGCGGTGCCCAGGAGCGCGATATCACCATCGCCGGGGCCCTTACCGATCCCAAGGGGAACCGCTCTTTGCCACCCTCACAGCAGGAGGACCCCGACATGAACCTGCACGTGGTGGAGGTGCGGGATGACGGCATAGTGGTCCGCGGGGCCAAGGTAATGATCTGCGGGACGGCTGCGGCACAGGAGATTTTTGTCCTGCCGGGGGCGGGCTACCGCGAGCCGGACAAGGACTACGCCGTCGCCTTCGTTATTCCCAAGGACATCGATGGGTTGACCATAGTGGAGGCCCGTCACCCCAGCGACACCCGCGAGCTGGAGGAGGGCTTTGACATCCCGGTCAAGATGGGCGGCATTACGCAGGCCTATCTGTTCTTCCAGGATGTGCTGGTGCCCAGGGACAGGGTTTTCATGTGTGGTGAGTTCAAGTATTCAGGAGCGGCGGTGTTGAACTTCATCATGCCCTACCGTGCTGCTATTGGAGGTTGTGTGGCAGGGCAGGGAGACCTCATGTGCGGGGCGGCGGCTCTTATCGCCCGGGCGAACGGGCTGTCCACCAGGGCTTTTAATGAGAAGCTGATAAGGATGTACATCAACAACGAGACTACCTTTGGCCTGGGGGTAGCAGCTTCAGCGCTGGGTAAGAAGCATCCTTCAGGAGCCTGGCTTTGCGACCCGATGATTTCCAATGTGAACAAGGTCTATGTGGCGACACTGCCCTACGAGACCAAGATGCTGGCCGAGGACATCAGCGGTGGTATTGGCGAGACCGGGTGCATGCCGTCCTATCGGGACTTCACCGACCCCAGCTACGGGCAACTGGTGCGGAAGTACCTCAAAGCGGCGTCTTCAGCAGAATCACGGGTGAAGGTAGCACGCCTCATCGAGTGGCTTACCGTGGGTGCTGGTGTTCCCGGCTGCATGCACGGCGGGGGATCTCCAGAAGGGGCCAAGCTACTGATCCGCATGAACTCCGGACTGGAGAAATCAGTGGAATATGCCAGGCGGCTCATCGGACTGGAGGAAGAGATAGCGGAGCCAGTCAAGAAGTAACCGAGGATGGGGGCTCCAGAAGCCCGCGCACAACGACAAGGCACCGGTTGCTGGCGGCCTGCGGTGGATGTGTGGAGCCAGAGACGCTACTTCTCTCTGGTGGCCCACAGGGTGGTGGCGTCAAAAGCCTCACCGCTCAGCTTGGCGCGTAGTGCTTCGTCCAGTTCCTCTATGGGCAAGCGAATCTGGGCCAGACTGTCTCTCTCCCGGATGGTAACCTGGTTATCCTGCAGGGACTCGAAATCGACGGTGACGCAGAAGGGGGTGCCAATCTCATCCTGGCGCCGGTACCTGCGACCTATGCTCTGGGAGTCATCATAGTCGGCCA
The DNA here is from genome assembly GCA_034430415.1 of Dehalococcoidia bacterium. Taxonomy (GTDB): domain Bacteria; phylum Chloroflexota; class Dehalococcoidia; order GIF9; family AB-539-J10; genus JADFUZ01. The sequence goes on along the minus strand of DAOUEN010000016.1, from coordinate 12,761 downwards.
TGAAGCTGGGGCATAGGCGCCGGTAAATATCCCTGGACAGAGGAGCTAGCCTCTCGTTCCTGCTCAGGGGCAGGACGGCCACTTTCATGGGAGCCAGGGAAGGATGAAGGCGCAGCACGACTCTGTTTCCGCCCTCCACTACCTCTTCGTGGTAGGAGTCCACGAGGAAAGCCAGAACGGAACGGTCAACGCCGGCCGAAGGCTCGATGATATAAGGAACATATCTCTCGCCGTCTTGCCCGTCATAATAGCTCAGGTCTTTGCCGCTGTGTTTGGCGTGCTGGGTCAGATCGTAATCGCTCCTGTTGGCGATGCCCTCCAGCTCTGACCAGCCCATGGGGAAGAGGTACTCGACGTCGTAGCAGTCCTTGGCATAGTGGGCCAGCTCGTCCTTGCCATGCTGGCGCAGGCGCAGGTTCTCTTTTATGATGCCCAGACTCATGTACCAGTCGAGCCGCTGTTTCACCCAGTAGTCAAGCCAGCCATCGTCGGTCCCTGGCTTCACGAAGTACTCCAGCTCCATGTGCTCAAACTCCCGGGTCCTGAAGATGAAGTTGCCCGGGGTGATCTCATTGCGGAAAGACTTGCCAATCTGGGCGATGCCCAGAGGCAGTTTCTTCCTGGAGGTAGTGACCACGTTCTCGAAGTTGACGAAGATGCCCTGGGCTGTTTCGGGGCGAAGGTAGACCGTGCTTGCTGTCTCCTCCAGAGGGCCCATGAAGGTCCTGAACATGAGGTTGAACATGCGGGGCTCGGTGAGTTCGCCGCCACACCGGGGGCATTTCTGGTTTTCAATCTCATCAGCCCGCCATCTCAGGTGGCACGACTTGCACTCCACCAGAGGGTCGGTGAAGCTGTCGACGTGCCCGCTGGCCTTCCAGACATCGGGGTGCATCATAATGCTGGTGTCTATGCCCACTACATCGTCCCTCTCCTGGACAATAGTCCTCCACCAGGCATTCTTGACGTTGCGCTTGAGCTCCACCCCCATAGGCCCGTAGTCCCAGCAACTGCCCAGGCCTCCGTATATCTCGCTACTGGGGAAAATGAAGCCCCTGCGCTTGCACAGGGACACGATTTTATCCATTGTCACGTCTGCGGGCATCAATGCGTCTCCTCTGGAGCTTGTAGCTTACCAGCTTCGTCGCCTCGGCGTCAAAGCCGGGTAGTAGGATTTCCCACTGTGCGTGCATGTTGAGAGGCAGGGTACTCCGGTAGTTGCCGGGCGGTGCGTCGTTGCCGTAGCTGGCCCGAAGCCTATTTCATGATTGTCTTGGCAAGCTCGGGCAGCCTGGCAAGTAATACGGCGATCAAGTCCAGGGTCGGATCAACAAGAGCGTATAGCACATTGGTGCTTGAGGTGTAGGACAGGTGCTTCACCCTGTCGAAATCGACTTTCAGATCCCCTGCCCAGGAGAAGAATTGCCGCTCCCCTTTGCTGTCCCGGTAGAGCAACTCGAAGTCGGTGTCTCCCAGCTTGACCTCTTTCTTGTGGAATTTCTCCACGTCCTTTATGCCTGGTGGCACTAGTCGGTAGTGGCCTTTCTTAATAAGGTGAGCCTCGTTGTCCACGTTCCCGGAAGTTTCCATGACCACAAAGAGCTTATCGTGTCTCATGGTCAGTAGTGATATGGGGTAGTAGAGGGGACTGACCCGCGGCTTCAACTGCAGGGTTGGCTTTATCTTCTTCACCACGCCCCAGTTACCCTTGTACTCAGCCTTGAAACCCAGGTAGCCGCCAGACCAGGTATACTGCTGGTCAGTCGGCTTCAAGGCGGCTTCCATGGCATCGGCGTACCGCTGCATCAAAACCAGGTTCTTTCTTCTGCCGAGGAAATACGCCACCATGATGACCACTGCGAAGATAACAAGTAGAGGGAAGACCCATGAAGTTATACTCATTTTGTCTCAACTCCTGGACAATTATGACATAGACCGTGCCAATGTCGGCAACAGGGTACTGCTACGACTTCACGCATCGTTTTTCTTCCCGGGCAACCATTCCTCCGCCCTCAGGTAGCCTGAGAGGCTTTCTATAGCCGGGAGTCCTACAGGTTCCTCTTCGAGGAGGGGGACCTTTCTGATTGGCCTTCCAAGCTCCGTTTCTGCGCGGGTGATGGCTTCCATCTCTTCTTTCTTGCCACTGAACTTGTTTACCACTATATTGCCGATGGGCATGGACAAACTCTTTAGAGTATCGAGGGCTCTCCGGGTCTCGAAGAGCGAAAGACTGTCAGGGTTCATGACCGGCATGACCACAGATCTCTCAGGATCCGTTTGCAGCTTCTTGACTCTTCCCACCTCTTCCATGTAGCTCAGCAGTTCCTGCATTACTCCGTCCTTCTCTGCCCTGCTCGGCAGTTCGAACTCCTTCCCGTCGAGCACGAACTTCTTTTCGCCCTGTATTTTCTCTATTGCCAGTCGCCTGCTCAGTATCTCTTTCCTGAGCTTTATCAGTCGCCTCCCCCAGATCAGGGAGATCTCCGGCAGGGCAAGCACCCTGAGGGTTAGCCCTGTCGGGGGGGTGTCAAACACGATGATCTCATAGCTCCCCTCACCTTCGGATATGATCTTCCCCATCTCCTCTAGGGTGGCATACTCCTCTATGCCGGGCGAAAGGCGAATGGTATCCAGATAGCCTTCTATGTTTATTGCCTTGAGGTAGCCGTACATGTCCTTGAGCTTCCCTGCGCTTTCCTTGAGGTAGTCCTTGATGGCCTGTTCCATGTCCACCTCCAGGGCATGGAGTCCTGCTGTCAGCTCCTTTGCCTTTCCGGATAGTGGAGTTCCAAAGACATCTCCCAGGTTGTGTGCAGGATCCAGCGAAACGATAAGAGTCCCGTGCTCTCCGGACAGGGACAAGGCTATGGCGGCAGCACAGGTTGTCTTGCCAACGCCTCCCTTCCCTACGACAAATATCGCCTTCACGCTGACACCATAGCTAGTCGACAAATAGCCCGAAGACCTCGCCGGAAATATCGTCCATGTCCCCTGCCTTCCGGCCCATGACGTACATCTCGCGGGCGAGGTAAGGCAATACTCTTATGGAGATATTCGAAGGTGGACTCGGTATGCCGATGAAAGACCCCACGAGCAAGAGGGAGAAGATGTTCTCTATCTCCCTCAGCTCGTATTCTACGTATTCAGTGGACTGATATCTCAGTCCGCTCCCAAAACCCTTCAGGAGTTCCCAGACGGATTGAAGTCGCACTTAAGCTTTCTTGGGCCCTTTCTTCAGGGCAACTATGAACTCGTATAGCAGGAAGAAGGAGAGCACCAGCATTATGCCCATTATGACCAGGGTGAGCGAATTCACTATTCCTGCCATGGTGATGATGTACCATATGTAGGCAGCAGCCACTGTAACCCACAGGAACATTGCAGGGATCAGGGTTACGAGGCATTTCTTCCCGCCTCTGAGCACGTTCGTGGCCCATACGCAGGAGGTCATCAGGGCAATAGCTGCCAGCATCTGGTTGGCGCCTCCAAAGGCTGCCCACATTGCAGAGTAGAGCTCGCCGGTATTGGCCAAGTACAGGCCCAGCGCTGCTGCGATAGTGGCAGCCACCCACTTGCTGGTGAAGAACTTGAAGGCTCCGCTCTGCCTGGTCTTCTCGCTTCTCACGCCGCGGGAGAAAATGTCACCCCAGGCAAACCTGGCAATTCGGTTGGTGGTGTCGAGCGTGGTCAGGGCGAAGGCACAGACCACCAACGAGGCAAAAGTAGTGCCGAAGGCCACCGACATGCCGAAGACGGCGTTGGCGCCCATAGCATAGCTCTCGCTGAACACACCGATTCCCAGCGCTTTCCATCCTGCCGCGCCCACATCGGCCGCCGCTACACCTGCCACGGTAAGTCCGAAAACTCCCAGTGCCGCCACTACCAGTGTGGACACGAAACCTTCAGTGAGCATCGCTCCGTATCCTATCCTGAGAGCATGCGACTCAGTGTCCAGCATTTTCGATGTTGTTCCGGAGCCAACAATGGCATGGAAACCCGATAGAGCTCCGCAGGCTATCACCAGCGGTACGGTGGGCCAGAACGGAGAGGGTTGACCTCCAATAGCAGGGGCATTGAAGGAGGTAAACGCGGGCCAGCTCATGGGGCCGTTAAGGAACAGGAAGGCAGCGCCACCGACAATCAGGAATGCGATCAGCAGGTATGCATTCAGATAGTCCCGTGGCTGCAGCAGAATCGTTACCGGCAGGCTTGCGGCGATTATGATGTAGATGCCAAGGATAACCATCCATGTGGTCTTGGAGAGGGCCACGGGAATCTCTCCTGAAAGTGCAATCGCCGCTCCGAGGAGCACCAGGCCCAGCACAGTCATTGCGAACAGGTTAAGCTTCTTCCAGTAGAGCAGGTATCCGATGAGCACCGCAACCGCTATGAAGAGTAAAGAAGCGGTTGCCACGGACGGGGTTCCGATAAAGAGACCTGCCACCACATTGGCGAATGCCGCCACCACCAGAATCATGGTCAGATAGACGAATATGGAAAATATGAAGGAGACCCTGGGCCTCATGACTTCACCTGAGATCCACTGTATCGACTTGCCGTCGTATCTTACTGACGATGTCAACGCCATGAAGTCATGTATTGCGCCTATGAAGGCGTTGCCGAACCATATCCACAAGATGCAGGGGACCCAGCCCCATGCCAGTGCCACAATTGGCCCCACGATGGGCGCCGCACCCGCTATAGAGGCAAAGTGGTGACCAAACACCACCGGCCATTTTCCAGGTACGTAGTCAACCCCGTCATAGAGCTTGTGCGCCGGCGTCTGCCTCTTCGGGTCTATCTTGACGATATCCCGCGCCACCCGCTTTCCGTACAGGAAATACACAGCAACATAGATGGCAAGTGCTATGATGATTACTAACGTGGTTGTCATATGTTCTCTTCACCTCCCTTTCTCTTGGTTAGTTCCTGAGACGGTCCAAGGATGTAACACGCTGAACTGATCCTGTTCTCGATAGTCTCTCACCTCCCCTTTCTATAGTCAGATCCTCAGCCTAAAACCTCGCCGTTCCCGATATCCCTCACCTCCCTTGTTGAACTACAGCAGCCAATACATCGTGCCGCGATGCACCATCCACACCATAATACTTTGCGCCGGGGTTGTCAATAGGTCGGGACAAGAAACAGGTCCGCCCGTATACAGAGCGGACCTGTTTTTCGATCCAGCCACCCTTCGCGCCACGTAGAATGGTGATCTAGAACTTGATGGTCTTTCCGCTATAGAGTTCCTCGAATCTCTCCCCAAAGGAATCGAGAAAGGATGCCTCCGCCTTCAGGCCGGTGCAGTGCCCGGTATGTACCTGCTCTACCCCCATGTCCTTCAGCGTCTTGACGGTCAGCCTGACTCTCTCTTCGTCGGCGTCCAACAGGTGAAATCCTCCGACAACGGCTCTTATGCGCGTCTGCCCGGTTAGCTTCGTGCCCTGGATCACCATGTTTACGATTCCGGCGTGGGAGCAGCTTGAGACTACCACTAGGCCCTCTCTGGTGTCCAGGTACAAAGACATGTCGTCGAGGATCTCATCCTTTACCAGCCTGCCGTCTTCCAGGTTGTAGGAGTCCAGAGTGACCTTTTTCTCAAAGCCTCTTTCTATTTCTCCGCTGGTTAGCACTCCAGGGGCGAGCTTCAATGGATCTCTGGTCAGGATCCATTTGCCTCCCTCTTGCTCGATGCTCTCTTTGCTGTTCTCGGCAGTGAGTCCCGGTGACCAGAGATATGATTCCATGAGCACAACCGTTCTGGACACATCCGGATGAGCCACCACGGGGATATCCTGCTTGCCGACTTCCTTCAGGACTCCGGCGAGTCCACCGGTGTGGTCGAAGTGACAGTGGGATATGGCCACCATATCTATGTGTTTCTTGGGGTCAAGCTGGAGCAGGCTCATGTTGTGAAGTATGGGTTCAGCGGAGGTGGCGGCATCGAACAGAATATGCTTCTCGGTGTCGCCGGTCCTGCAACTCAGGAGGAACGATGTCCCGAACTGTCCCCAGAAGAGAGAGTCGTACCCGGCGTGGTCTTCAGCCAGTACGTATATCTTCAGTTCGTCGACTTTGCCCAGTTCCGTAGCGGCTAGCTTCATTCCAGTCTTCGCCTTTCTTCCCTGTTGTCTCTACTATTTCGATGCCTTGGTCCAGGCGGCTCTTGAACCGAATATCAGCAGCGGGATGAGGAACACTACGGTGAAGATCCACCCCATGGCGGTGAAGCCCTTGGCGACCAGGGGTATGAGTCCGAAAGTGGACAGCCCCAGGCCTATGAGTATCAGCACCAGGGTCAGCAGGAAGCCTGACAGGGTCTCCTTCTGCGGGCCGAGCCTGGCGATCAGCAGGCCCTTGAACCTTTTCACCGGAGGATAGGTCACCGCAATACCCGTGGTCAGTATGGCTCCCGTCAGGATGAAGTCATAGGCAAATCTCACGAGCGACGAACCCGTCTCAGAGCACACAAACCACAGGGGCAGGGCCTCTTCCACGATCTCGGGGTAGTATGCCATGGCGACGATGTACTCAATCAGGACGAGTACCCCTACTCCGATTCCACCTATGAGCCCTGCTAGAAGAGCGCCAACCCTGTCCTTCAGCGGCTCCGCCAGAGAGGTTATCATGATAACACCCATGAGATTGTAGGAAACATACAGGACGGCACTCATGAGCCATCCTCCTCCCCCGGGGCCCACGCCGGAAGTTATCACGCTCCAGGATTCCCCACTGATGGGTCTAAAGGCGATTGCCATGACTATTACCGCAGCCAGCAGGAGGGCCCAGGTTATGGTGAAGTTGAATGCCCGGATAATGCCGGCGCCGAAGGAGACCACCACCAGGATTATCCCGGCTACTATGGTGATGGCCAGGCCGTAGGACATTCCTATTTCTGCGACGAACATCTGTGCGAGGGTAGCGGTAATGATTCCAAGTATCAGGATGCACAGGAACAAGTAGGAAATCTCGAACAGCCAGTATCCCTTGGAGGCGACTTTCTCGGGCAAGAACTCCCGGTACAACTTCATTGCATAGCTCTTGTAATCGAATGTCTGCCAGCGGCGGGTGGTAATGAGTGCGACCATGCCGAAATAGGCAAACATGACCAGGGCAACCAGGATGCCCCAGAATCCCGGCGCGCCGAAGCGGCCGAAGAACTGCATGATCTCCCTGCCCGAGGCGAAAGCCCCGCCGAAGATGGCCACCGTGTAGCTGAACGCGATGGCAAGGATGTAGTACCATCTCTTCTGCATTACTCTGTTGAACCTCCCTTTCTCTTGGTTACCTTGTGTGACGACCTAAGGATGTAACACGCTGACTTGATGCTGTTCTCAGTAGTGTCTCACCTCCCTTGTTGAACTACAGCCGTAAGCACATAGTGGCGCGATGCATGCGGCACACCATAATACTTTGCGCCTGCGTTGTCAACAGGTCGGGGCAAGAAACATGTGCGCCCGTATTATGTAGCGGGCAACGTGATCCCAGCGTTTGCCTTCCTTCCGCGTTGTCCAGGCTATTTCGACGCCTTCGTCCAGGCGGCTCTTGAACCGAATATCAGCAGCGGGATGAGGAATACTACAATGAAAGCCCAGCCCATCGCGGTGAGCCCCTTGCCGACCAGATCTTTGAGCCCGAAGGAGGAGAGCCCCAGGCCGATCAGTATCAGCATCAGGGTCACCAGAAATCTGGACATGGCCTCCTTCTCCGCGCCGAGCCTGGCGATCAGCAGGCCCTTGAATCTCTTCACCGGAGGGTAAGTCAGCGCAATGCCCGTGGTCAGTATGGCGCCCGCCAGGATAAAGTCATAGGCAAACCTCACGAGAGAGGACCCCGTCTCAGAGCACACGAACCACAGGGGCAGGGCCTCTTCCACGATCTCGGGGTAGTATGCCATGGCCACTGTATACTCAATCAGTACTAGCAGTCCTATGCCGATTCCTCCGAGCAGTCCCGCCATAAGGGCGCCAAATCTGTCCTTCAGAGGCTCCGCCAGAGAGGTTATCATTATCACACCAATGAGATTGTAGGAGACGAAGAGGACGGCGCTGAGGAGCCATCCAGCGCCTCCGGGGCCCGCACCGGAGGTGATGGTCCTCCAGGAGTCCCCACTGACGGGCCCGAAGGCAACTGCCATGACTATGACGGTAGCCAGCAGGAGGGCCCAGGTTATGGTGAAGTTGAATGCGCGGATAATGTCGGCGCCGAAGGTGACCACCAGCAGGATTGCCCCAGCTACCATGGTGACGGCCAGGCCGTAGGGGATTCCCATTTCTGCGACGAACATCTCCGCCAGAGCAGCAGTTATGACTCCCAGTCCCAACATGCACATGAGCAAGTAGGTAACCTCGAACAGCCAGTATCCTTTGGAGGCGGCTTTCTCGGGCAAGAACTCCCGGTACAGCCTTGACACATAGCTCTTGTAGTCGAATGCCTGCCAGCGGCGGGTGGTAATAAGTGCCACCATGCCGAAGTAGGCAAACAGAGCCCCGGCAACCATGGCACCCCAGACCCCCGCCGCGCCGAAGCGGCCGATGAATTGCACTATCTCTCTGCCTGAAGCGAAAGCTCCCCCGAAAATGGCCACCGCGTAGCTGAATGCGATGGCAAGAATGTAGTACCACCTTCTGTCCATAGTCCGCTGAAACTCCTTTCCTAAGACGTCGCGCTACTAGATCGCGCGATGCGTAATCCTAGGCAGCAAGAGGCCCGTTGTCAATAGGTTGACGACCAAACCTTGGATTTTCGCTGGGCAAGACGAAGTCCACGGAGGGCAAGCCGCGAGCTGTTTCTGGCGAGAGACAGGCGTGCTAGAATTGAGGAGTCCCCGCAGCAAGCTATGGAAGGAAGCCAGAAACGGCAAACGCTCCAGGCCCTGTTCCGGGAGCTGGTGATTCCCCTTGCCGATGCCCATCTGGCTACGCGCAGGTGCCTGCGCTGGGATGAGGAGGCAGGAGCTCTCAGGGCGGGAGACCGGGCCTATCCCCTCTCCGGACTGAAGAGTATCTTTCTGGTAGGGGCGGGAAAGGCGGGAGTGCCCATGAGCAGGGCGGTGGTGGAGACACTACAGCAGAGCCCCTTTCTCTGGGAGAAGTTCGGGGGAGGAGCGGTAAATGTATATGGAGAGCAGGCAAGGGAAGTCCTGCCAAAGGTAAGGCTCTTTGCCGCTGACCACCCCAATCCCAACCAGGAGAGCATCGAGGGGACCAGATATGCCCTTGGCAGTCTGCGGAGGGCGGGGGCGGGGGACCTGGTTATTGCCGTTATCTCGGGCGGCGGCTCCTCTCTGTTGACTCTTCCCGCGGCTGCGATCAGTCTGGAGGAGTTTCGGGTAACCAACGAGCTTCTGGTGACGGGCGGCGCCTCGATTCAGGAGATTAACACTGTGAGGAAACACCTGTCCCGGGTGAAGGGAGGAAGGCTGCGCATGGCTGCGCCGCAGGCAAGCTTTCTTACCCTGGTTCTGTCGGATGTGATAGGAGACGACCTGTCCTCCATTGCTTCCGGCCCGACTGTGCCCGACCCCAGCACCTTTGAGGATGCCATCCAGGTGCTGAGGAGATATGGACTGTGGGGGAAGGTGCCGGCGCAGGTGAGGAATCACCTGGAGAGAGGGATTGAGGGGAAGGAAGAGGAGACTCTGAAACAAGAACTATGGGAGAGGGAACTGGCGGCGCGCAGCTTCAACCTCCTGGTGGCGTCCAACGGGGTCCTGCTGAAAGCCCTTCAGAGCGAGTTGGGCCAGCCGGCCTACTCTGAACTGGGGAAAGTGGAGGTCGATGCCACGCCGGCCACGGGCAAGGTAGAAGACGTGGTGGACAGGCATTTCCAGGAAGCTGAGAGACTGTATGAGGAGGCCCGGGGTGACGGCATGGCCAGAATTCTGCTTTGTGGTGGGGAACCGATAGTGCGGGTCCCTGAACATGCCACGGGAAGAGGGGGACGCAGCCAGCATTATGCTCTGCTGGCCGCCCGAAGGATTGCCGGCTATCCCTGGGCGGTCCTCTCCGCAGGGACCGATGGCATAGACGGGAAATCGCCTGCGGCGGGAGTGGTGGTAGATGGAGGTACCATCAGGGTGGCCCGAGAGAAAGGCCAGAGTGCGGAGAGGTCCCTGGCCAACTTCGACTCCTACGGCTTCTTCCAGAGGCTGGAGGAGATGAGCGGTGAGGAGTTCCTGATCCTCACTGGAGCCACCGGGACCAACGTCAACGACATTATGCTCTGGTGGGTCGGAGCATAGGGTTCAGGCCTTCGCTAGAGATATCCGAACAGCTCGGCGCGCCGGCCTGCTTGTGTGCCTGACAGTGATTTGCTACAATATGCGGTTTGGACGAGACCCCAACCGCATAACGACCACGGAATGACGTACGCAAAAGGAGAGACACTATGGTAGAAATGTTACCGCCTCAGGTCGGTAGTTTCATTGGCCGGGCGGAGAAGGACTACGAGAGATTCTGGGAGGACGCTGCCCTCAACGCCGCAAACGACATCCACTGGTTTGAAAAGTGGGACAAGGTATTTGAATGGAATTACCCCACTTTCAAGTGGTATATCGGCGGCCTTACCAACATCAGCTACAATTGCCTGGACTATAAGGTGAAGCAGGGGAGGGGTGGCAGAGCGGCTTTCATCTCTGAGTCGGGTGACACCGGGGAGGTAAGGGTCATCACCTACGCCCAGCTCTTCTATCTGGTCAAGCAGTATGCTGCGGCGTTGAGAGGGATCGGAGTACAGAAAGGCGACAGGGTAGCCCTGTATATGCCGATGAGCATCGAGTCGGCAGCGCTTCTGCTGGCCTGCGCCAGGATTGGTGCAATACACATGGCGATATTTGCCGGATTCTCACCCGGGGCGGTAGCGGATAGACTCGAGATTTCGGGCGCCAAGTACATCCTGACCCAGGACAGCACGTCGAGGCGGGGCAAGCCGGTGCCGTTGAAACGGATGGTGGATGACGCCATTGAGCTGCTGTCATCCGAGGAACAGATCAAAGCAGTGGTGGTTCTCAGGCAGGGCAAGGACGAGGTTGTCATGAAAGAAGGCAGGGATATGTCGTGGGAGGAGTTCCTGGCTAGAGGAAAAGGGAACAGCTCCGAGCTGGTCCAGATGGAGTCAAATGAGCCGCTGTTCCTGATGCCCACGTCCGGAACCACGGCAAAGCCGAAAGTGACCGTGCAGAATCACGGAGGATACCAGGTGTACATCTACTGCATGGGCAAGTGGATATACGGGATGAGAGCGGCGGATGTCTGGTTCTGCACGTCGGATATTGGTTGGATCGTGGGCCATAGCTACAATGTCTATGCCCCGCTGCTCTTCGGCTGCACGGCGATTCTGTATCAAGGAACCCCTGATTATCCCCGACCCGACATGTGGTGGGAGGTTGTTGACAGGAACAAGGTGACGGGACTGTGGTTCTCCCCCACCGGCGTGAGGGGACTGATGAAGTTGGGTATAGAGGAGCCCAAAAAGCACGACCTGAGATCCGTTGAGAGGATCGTGTGCGCCGGCGAGGTGCTGAATCCCGCGGCGTGTCAATGGATGCAGGGAGAGGTCTTCGAGGGCAGGCTTCCGGTAATAGACCATATGTGGCAGACCGAGACCGGGGGGCCCATAGTGGGCAATACCTACGGCCTTGGCCTGGCCCCGATAAAGCCCGGCTCTGCCGCTTACCCGGTACCGGGGATAATAGCCGACGTGGTCAACGAGAAAGATGGGAAGCCGGTTTCTCCGGGGGAGAAAGGCGTGCTCATAATCCGGAAACCGTTTCCCGGCCTGACGCCCACTCTGTGGGGGGACCCCGAGAGGTACAGGACGGACTACTGGGAGGTCAAGCCGGGCACGCGGGGGGCATACTACGCGGGAGACTCTGCCTGGAAGGACGAGGACGGCTACATCTGGTTTGCGGGTAGGGCTGACGAGGTGATCAAGATCGCCGCTCACAGGATAGGGACTATCGAGATCGAGAGCGCCCTTATTTCTCACCCGGCTGTGGTTGAAGCGGGCGTGTCGGGAGTTCCTGACGAGCTCAGAGGCGAGGTGGCGAGCGCATTCGTGGTGCTGGCAAAGGGCTATGATCCCGGCGAAGAGTTAAAGAAGGAACTGGTGAAGCACGTGAGAGATACCATGGGGCCTATCGTGGTGATAGGGGATATTCAGTTCGTGCACATGCTGCCCAAGACCAAGAGCGGCAAGATTATGAGAAGGGTGATGAAGGCCCTGCTGACGGGAAAGGACCTGGGAGACCTGTCCACCGTAGAAGAGGAAGCCTCCGTGGAGGAAATAAAGGAGGTGGTGGAGAGAGTGAAGGCCGGCAAGTAGAAAGACCGCCCTGCACTCTATTTCATGCCTGTCACCTGGCGGGAAATGGTTATCCTCTGCATCTCCGACGTGCCCTCATATATCTCGGTTATCCTCTGGTCGCGATAGTAGCGCTCCACGGGGAAGTCCTTGGTGTAGCCGTAGCCTCCAAATATCTGGACCGCCTTGTGGCAGACCCGGTGCGCCGCCTCGGTGGCGAAAAGCTTCGCCATGGAGGGCTCCTTGACAGCGGACTTGCCAGCCTGTTGCATCAGCCAGGCGGCCCGGTAGGTCAGCAGCCGGGCGGCATCGATGTCTGTGGCCATGTCGGCGATCATGCACTGGATTGCCTGTAGGCGGGCCAGCTCCGTTCCGAACTGCTTTCTTTCCTTGGCGTAAGCTACTGCGGCCTCATAGGCGGCCTGGGCTGTGCCCACCGCCTGGGCGGCCACACAGGC
>DAOUEN010000015.1:0-13280 GCA_034430415.1 Dehalococcoidia bacterium | reverse complement strand
GCGCTAACGATAGGTTCTGCGCTATTCATGCTTATGGCGTAACTCATTCCCTCTATCCCGATGTCGGCGACTTTGACACTGTTTATGCCAATAACTTCGCCGCTCATGTTAGCCAGAGGGCCGCCACTGTTGCCCGGATTGATGGCTGCGGTAGTCTGAATTAGGTCGCGTAGTGTATTTCCCCTGACACTGACTGATACATCCAGGCGGCTGACTATTCCTTCGCTTGCCGATATGCCCTCTCCGAGTGCATTTCCTATGGCTACCACCCACTCGCCCACGGCCAGTTGTGGCGAATCGCCTAGAGTCGCGTAGGGCAAGCCTACCTCCTCAGTCACCTTGATTACCGCCAGATCGGTCAAAGCATCGGAACCTACTATAGTGGCGGGGAAAGCGCTGCCATCGAGTAGTTCCACCTGTACCTCTTTAGCATTCTCGACGACGTGGTTGTTGGTGATGATGTATCCCTCGCTGTCGATGATTACACCGGAGCCAGCCGCCGACTGCGTGTACTCTTGGTTGAAGACATCGTAGGCCACCATCTCCGTCATGACGGACACCACTGAAGGCATTACCTCGTTAACGACCTGGGCGATGTCAGGCAATGGTTGAGGTGACGGGGTGTTCCCCGATGGGAACGTCCAATCAGGGTCGGTGTACTCACTCTGGCTGGTGGGTTGGGACGGAGGTGGAGCAGGTGGAGTGGCTGGCTGTGGAATGAGCATGGAACACCCGCAAGCGCCCACCATCAGGCTTGCCACGATCAGCACAATAAGGATGCGTTGAATCTTGTTCAGCATCTTGCCTCAGGGCTAATTATAGCACCGCAATCTGCGTAGCGAAACTTGATGTGGAGTTTCCTGGGCGAGTGAACGAGTACAGCGAAGTGACTCAAGGCGCTCCAGATGATACAATTGAAGGGTGATGTATCGGTCGTATCTGCATCAGCTATTGAGAGGGGTGGTGGAGCCTCTGATGTTGTTCATCATTGGTGAGTTGCCCGTGCACGGATACCAGCTCGCCAAGGAACTGGAGAGCAGGAGCAGCGGATATTTCAGGCTGACGGGAAGTACCGTTTACTCTGCTCTGCGTCGGCTGGAGAGGGAGGGATTGGTCCTGAGTTCATGGCAACAAGTGGCTCAAAGGCAGAGGCGACGATGCTATCGGCTCACCGAGAAGGGCCGCGAGATCCTGGCAGAGAAATTGAACGAATGGCAGAGGTTCTGCGGCGCCGCGGACAAGATCATCGGCGGCTGAAGCCAGCCTGAGCTATCAGGCAAACCAGACCTGTCGTGTTGTAGGAGCCACACAGGCGCGCCAAGGGTTGAGTCTAGTCATTTCTTGTGCCGCCTTCCGAGGTACTCCGTGGACTACGTTCTTTGTAGTGATACCACAATGCGAGCCAAGGCATCGCATAGTGGATCTGACTTGGTTCTCGTCTCGTGCTAGCTTTGGTAGGCCGTACAGGATTCGAACCTGCGACACCCTGATTAAAAGTCAGGTGCTCTGCCAACTGAGCTAACGGCCCACAGCGACGGCTATCCCTGCGACCCCCTTTTATGGTCCAGCATGCCGGAAACGTAGCAAGCGAACGCGGGGTGGATATCACAAATGTAGCCATCGTCGGTTGGCTCAACGGAGAAAGCTACTCGATTTGGCTTCTTCACCGGGTCACCAAACTTGGTTAAACCCATGTCATCCCACGGCATGTGGTGGCCCAGAATCTCAAGGAAACCCCTAACATCCCTGGCCTGTTCTAGCACCACCTCAAACGGAAGTTGGTGCTTCAACTCGTCCAGTTGCTCTGTCTTCAGCTTTATTCGCATTGGTACTTGGAAAGATTATACTTTAGGGGGTATTTAGTGTCAATGAAACGGCGGATGGACTGACTAGGGCCGCCGCGGCGTGGCGCGCGTGTTGTGGGCATGAGCCAGATACGTACTCCTCCTTCGGGCAACACCGCGTGTTGCATCCGCAGAGATGGAGAAATCGGACACGGCTGCGGTGGCTGGTGGCACTCTGTCTGCTGGGGAGGAGGTATGCCAGCTCGCTGTTGATTTGATTGACCGCTTGAGGAAGATGAGCTTGGCTGCGACCACGCGGTGCGCGGCAACCGGGTTCCGGGCTGAGGACTGTGTAAAACCTCCGCCAGTCAAGCGTCTCCAGATGGGGCAATACAGCCCAGATGAACTAGCTATCCGCTATCGTTACTCGTATGATGACGTCGCCCTGCTCAGTCTTCTGGAGAACGTCCATTCCGCCTACTAGCTGACCAAACACCGAGTGCTTCCCGTCAAGATGGTGCTCGGCCTCGTAGGTGATGAAGAACTGGCAGCCGTTCTTATTGGGACCGGAGTTAGCCATTGAGAGAGCACCAGAGACATGGGTGTGTTCGCTGAATTCGTCATCAATGTAGTAACCGGGAGTACCCGTTCCGGTTCCCGTGGGGTCTCCTCCCTGAACTACAAAGTCGGGTACCACGCGATGGAATGTGGTATTGTCGTAGAACCCCTCGCGGGCGAGGAACACAAAGTTGTTCACCGTTACCGGAGCGTCGCTAGCGAACAGCTCCAGCACGAGTTCCCCCTTTTCCGTTTCAATGGTGGCGGCGTATTGTTTGCTGCTGTCAATTGTCATCGGTGGTGGTGCTGAGTAGCTCTTCTTCTTCGGCGCTTCCGTGGCGCATGATGCGCTGACGAGTGTCAGCGAAGCCAGGACAAGACAGGCGATTCGGGACAGGTTGCTGTTTGTCATAGACCTACCTCCTCCGTGCCCAGCTATGGCGTATCTTTGGGGTACCTGCAAGGCATGGCGCAACAAGCCAATGTCCCTGGAGGAGTGCCTGCGCACCTACGCTGCATTGCAGGAGACCGTCAATTCAAGCAACGAGGCTGTCCAGTTGATCCAGCACCGCCTTAAGTGCCTCCAGTTCTCTACCATAGCCAGCCCAGTCGCCTGCCATGAGATGTCGCTGAGCTGACTCATAGTGTTGTTGGGCTTCCTGAACCAGGTCGGCTATGTCAACACCTGCTGGCTCTGCTGCTTCCTCCGAAGGCGGTGGTTTCGCCTCTGCTTCAGTGGGAAGTGCCTCGGAGCCAAAGATGGCTTGAAGGCTCTGACTCAGTGTGGGCTCCATGGCTACCTGGTCGCCGGCGGCGGCTATGACTCTCTTCAGTTCTGGAAGGCCTCCAGCCTCGGCCTGGAGGAAAACTGCCTCGACGTAAAGGTTGGAGCTCCCTAGGGGAATTACCAGAAGATTCCCGCGGATCACTCGAGAACCACCCCGAGCCCACAACGCAAGCTGTTCAGTGATGACTGTATCTTGCTGGATTCGGTTTTCAATCTGACTGGGACCATAGACCAAGCGCTCCTTGGGAAAGTAGTAGGCAATCAGCGTGCCGTAGTTCTCCCCGTCGCAGCGGGCAGCAAGCCAGCCGATAGTGTTGTTCTTGTTCACCGGAGTAAACGGCAACATGAGCAGGAATTCCTCTTTCTCCTCATCGGGCAAGCGCATGATGACGTAATAGGGCTCCATGAGCTGTTCTTGGCTGGCGTAGACCTCTCTGGGTACGGCCCACAGGTCTTCCTTGTTGTAGAACACCCGCGCGTCACGCATGTGGTAGCTTTGATACACCGAGGCCTGTATATTGAACATGTCCTCGGGATAACGGAGATGGTCTCGTACAGACTCGGGCATCTGCTCCATTGGGACAAAGAGATCGGGGAAGATCGCCTGATATGTGCGTACCAGGGGGTCTTGTGGGTCAGAGACATAGAAAGTAACGCTGCCGTTGTAGGCATCAATAACTGCTTTGACGCTGTTGCGGATGTAGTTTAGCCCGCTATCGAGTGGCTCAGAATAGGGATATCGGTCGTCGGTGGTATAGGCATCCTGTATCCAGAACAGCCCCCCTCCCATCAGAACCATATAGGGGTCGCTGTCCAACGTCAAGAAGGGCGCTAGGTGGTGCACTCGCTCACGTATGTTTCGATAGTATAGGACCCTGCTCTCGGCCTCCAATTCCCCACTTATGAGGATATTGAGGTCGGCAAGTTGCCAGGAGTAGAACACGCGGCGGACGAGACTTCCTATGCCAACGCCTCCCGTTCCCTGATAGTAGGTGTAGACGTTCTCATCGCCCATGGGATAGTCGAATTCCTGGGTATCCGTTCTCACAATCACATAGTCATCCGTCTTCTCGCCGAAGTATATCTCAGGCCGTTCTATGGCGAAGTCACCGACGGGAGGGATATCCTTCACCAGCAGCACGGGCAGCCCTCCCTCAGCGCTGACCTCATTAACCGGGCTCAGGGCAACGCCGTAGCCGTGTGTGAACTGTAGCTTGCGGTTGACCCAGGTCTGGGCTTCGCCCGCCAGTTTCTCCGCCGACAGCTCTCGGGCTGACAGCATAACCTGGCGGTATTCACCATCGATAACATACCGATCCACGTCAATATCATTGAAGTCGTAGTAGAGCCGGATCGACTGTATCTGATTATAGGTATCCTTCAGAGGGCGATGGTCCCAGAGCCTGATGTTCTTGATAGTCAGGTTGTTTTCGTCGATATCCTGGCGGCTTGGCATTGGCTCTGCAGGGAAGGACTGTTCGTCAACCCGGCCCAAGGCAAAGGCCTCTCTGGTCGCCTGGATGTTGTATTCGATGTACGGAGTCTCCAACCCGAGCTCGTTGGGCTGAACCTGGAGTCGCTGCACCAAGCCGGGAAAGACCTGGCCGACCAAAATGCCAACCGCTGCCCATGCTACCAGGCTGTATGTCAGCCAGCGGTACTTGTGCCTAACAAGAGAAGCGAGAATTACGCCGGCAACGATCAGTACTGTTGCCACAAGTACCCACTGTGCTGGAAGCTGGGCATGAATATCAGTGTAGCCAGCTCCAAAGACCGCTCCGCGTTCGGAGAAGACTAGCTCCCAGATGCCGAGCCAGTAGCCCCAGGCGAAAAGGCCTAGAGTAGCGACTATCAGCAGACTGACGTGTACCAAGATTGGCTTGGAGTGACCGAATCCGGTGCGCTGACCAGATGAACTGAGGAGGTACACACTGGCAACGCCAATAAGAGTAATAATCAGGACGCCTGACAGCCACCCTCTGAGCAGGTTAAGGAAAGGTAACGAGAACACATAGAAGGCGATGTCCCTATTGAAAACCGGGTCTGCCATGCCAAAGGGCTGCTGGTTGATAAACCTGAGAATAAGTTCCCAACTGCTCTGGGCTGCCAGCCCGAACACCAGGCTCAGGGCGGCTGTCCCCAAGATGATGCTCCACTTGGAAAGTGCCTGTAGCCGGCTCACCACTGGCCAAGGCCAGGAGCGTCTCTCCTTTCTCGGCGCTAGACGCGTGGCCAACGCCAGATTCCCCAGGAAAAAGATGCAGAATACGGCCGCCGCAGAGAAGAAGGTGAGGACTCTAGCTTTGAGGATGGTAAGATATACGCTGTCATAGCCCAGGCTGTTGAACCAGAGCCATTCGGTGTATATCCCCTTGGCTATGCTTAAGAGGACAAACAGGACCAGGATCACTGCCGGTATCAAGAACCTCTTGGATATCCCTCGGCGAACTTGAGCAGTGGATGCGCCGTGTTCCCTGCCTGCGCTTTCGGGAAACCAGCGTTGCCATTTCTTATCTAATGAATTCAATGTGACTCCCTCGACTCTCTTAAAGGCTAGCAAGTAGCGCTACGATGCTATCTCACCTCTGCCCTGTTCGGGTTGTCGAAAGTGCCCAGAGCGAGCGTGATTGACACGATAACACAATACGCCCATATTGGGCAATGTCGCGGTCGAGGGAAGGCAGCCTCAGCATGCGGTGAGAATCCAGGCGGTCGTGTGGGGAGCATCTCAGCTTGAGTAGGGGAAGCCACCGGACCCACTATCTACACTAGTCTGTTGGCAGCTTCTTTAAGACAAGCACGGAGTT
This sequence comes from Dehalococcoidia bacterium, assembly GCA_034430415.1. Lineage (GTDB taxonomy): Bacteria > Chloroflexota > Dehalococcoidia > GIF9 > AB-539-J10 > JADFUZ01. The sequence continues at coordinate 7,344 of DAOUEN010000015.1, read as the reverse complement.
CATGCCGCCGAAGCCGAAGGAGTTGGAAAGGGCACACTCCAAATCTGCTTTCCTGGCCATGTTGGGGACGTAGTCCAGGTCGCATTCAGGGTCAGGGGTTTCGTAATTGATGGTGGGCGGAACAATGCTGTCTCGCATGGCAAGGAGGGTGAATATGGCTTCCACCGTGCCAGCGGCGCTCCAGAGATGGCCTATCATCGACTTGTTGGAGCTTATCAACACCCTGTTACTGTGTTTGCCCAAAGTTAGCTTTATGGCCTTGGTTTCAGATAAGTCGTTGAGGTGAGTAGCCGTACCATGGGCGTTTATGTAGTCGACTTGACTGGGTGAAATGGCGGCGTCAGCCAAGGCCAATTGTATGCATCGAGCCTGGCTCCTGTAATCAGGCTTGGTTGCATGGTAGGCATCGATATTGGAGCCAAAGCCGACCAACTCGCCGTAGATATTGGCCCTCCTTCTTTTGGCCATCTCAAGTTCTTCTAAGACTACCACCCCTGCCCCTTCTCCGGTGACAAAGCCGTCCCGATTCTTGTCAAAGGGACGGCTTGCCTTTTTGGGTTCGTCGTTTCGCCTAGATGAGGCTCCCAGTGCGGAAAGGCTCCAGATGAATATGGGCACAATACTGGCTTCTGCTGCTCCCGCTATCATGGCATCGGCGTCCCCGTGCTGGATTAGCCTGCAGGCATCACCTATGGCATGGCCGCCTGTGGCACAAGCAGTGCTTATGCTTCTGCTAGGCCCTTTGGCGCCTAGAGCAACACTGATCTCGTTTGCCCCTGCACTTGGTATGAACATTGAGGCGAGGAAGCGTGAAACGGCCTCCATTTTCCCTTCCATGAGGGTGGTGATGTTGCTGCACAACGTGCCTATTCCTCCGACGCATGAGCCTATTATCACGCCTACGCGGTGCTCGTTCTTCCCATCGATAGTCAGGCCAGAATCGTCAACCGCCATTCGCATAGCAGCAATGGCATACTGGGCGAACCGGTCGGTTCTTCGTATCCTTTTCTTGTCCAGGAAATCCGTGGGATTGAAGTCGTGTAGTTCTGCGGCTATTTGCGTGCCGAAATCCGAGGTATCGAAGCGAGTAATCCTGCCGACTCCTGACTTTCCCTGGCACAGGGCCTGCCAGGATTTCTCAGCACCCGTGCCTAGTGGCGTAACCGCTCCAACTCCAGTTATGACTACCCGCCGTCTTTCCATGTTGTTCGCAAGTGGCTTGAAGGAGGTTTGTTCCAGGACGCTGGAGCACGTATAGTACACCAGTCTGGGGTCTTCTTCAACCGCGGCGCTGCTATATCTTGCGAGCTAGCAGGACGAAGGTGCGACGGGTGCAGATTAAGGTTAGACGGAGGACCCCCGAACATCAGACAGGACATGAGCTGCCGTACGGCGTGGGGGTCTTTGGGCATCGAGGTGGTAGTGGCTCTGTGGCTTCTGGCGGCTGACGTCGGGCCTCTGTGAGTTATTCTGCTGGATCTGACTCGTGTTGCGTGAGTACTGATCGGTTGAAGTAGTGAAGGAGTGCTGATGTTTGATATAGAATATGGAAACTTGCTCCAAGACATAGCCGGGTTCCGGTGGTGAGTCAGTGCTAGTAGAGCTCTCAGTTGAGAACTTCGGGATAGTCAGTCGCTTGAGATGGCGGCTGACTCCAGGCCTCAATATCCTCACTGGTGAAACGGGAGCCGGGAAATCGCTGATAGTTGATGCTATCGAAGCTCTCCTGGGTGGGAGAGTGGGAGAGGAGGTTGTTCGTGATGGAGCGGGTAATCTCAGGATCGAAGGGGTGTTTCAGGTCGATGGAGCCTCCTTGCTGAAAGGACTTCTGTCGCAGTATGAGCTGGATGGTGAGGGTGTTATTGCCCTAACTCGTGAGATTGACAAGAGAGGCCTGGGGTTTGGTCGAGTGAACGGGCGTGCCGTCCCCTTGCGTGTCCTTCGGCAAGTGGGTAGAGCGCTGGTGGATATTCACGGTCAAAGTGACCATCTTTCCCTCAATGATCCTGAGCAGCAGTTGGCCCTTCTCGACCGATATGCCAATGCCAGGAGTCTTCGCTCTGAAGTAGAAACCAGGGTGGAAAGGCTTCAGAAGTTGGGGAAGGAGCTCAAGGCGCTGACAGAAGGCGATCGTGAGACAGAGCGTCGCATTGATCTGCTGAGTTTTCAGGTTGACGAAATAAGGAAAGCCAAAGTCCATATCGGTGAAGATGACGAGCTTCAAGGAGAAAGCGCTATATTGCGCAATGTGGAAAAGCTCAAGTCTCTTTCCCAGTCAGCCTACCAGGCAGTCTATAAGGGCGACGGTTCCATTCCTTCCGCTATTGACAGGCTCGGCGAGGCGGTGCAGTTACTCAAAGACCTGGTGCGGTCAGATGCTGGTTCGAGCGATCTCCTGAAGGAAGCCGAGAGCGCCTTCTATTCAGTGGAGGACGTATCCAGAGCACTGAGGACATACTACGATCGGCTGGAACATAACCCTGCGCGTCTGGAACAGGTAGAGCAACGGCTTGACCTTATCCGCAGCTTGAAGCGCAAGTATGGAGAGACGATCCCCGAGATAATTCAGTATGCTGACGAAGCGGAGAAAGAGCTGAGCCAGGTCAGTCTTCGGGCCGAAGCGAGGGCCCAACTGCGAGAGGAGTGCGAAGCACTGAAGAAGGAGATCGGAACGTTGAGCTACCAGCTTTCGAAGGTCCGACACGATGCTGCTGAGGAGTTGGCCGAAGAGATAGAGGGAGAGCTGACACACTTGAACATGGCTGAGGTCGGTTTCCGAGTCTTGTTCTCTCAATTTGAAGCGGGGAACGAACTCGTTCTTCCGGATGGACGTAGTTGCACCTTTGCCAAGAGCGGGATCGACAAGGTGGAGTTCCAAGTCGCCACTAACCCTGGTGAGTCTTTCAAACCTCTGGCCAAGATTGCCTCCACAGGAGAGACCTCTCGCCTTATGCTAGCGATAAAGAGTGCCCTTTCCAAGGTGGACGCCACGCCCACGCTGGTCTTTGACGAGATTGACATAGGGATTGGTGGTCGGAGTGGAGAGGTGGTAGGGAGGAAACTCTCGAACCTGAGCAGGGAGCACCAGGTTATCTGTATTACCCACCTACCCCAAGTGGCGGCATTTGCTGATTCTCATTACTATGTTCACAAGCGACTTGCCGATAATCGCGCGAGCGCTTCGGTCAACTCGCTTTCCGGGAAGGAGAGGCTTGAGGAGATATCCGCAATGCTGGGGAGCCTGAGCGAACCGGCATTGGAGAGTGCTCAAGAACTCTTGGAGAAGGCGGAGGACTGGAAGAGGAGTCAACTCCAGAGCGAAGATTCCTAGGAGGCGGTTCGGCCGCTGGGTTACTCATTGGCAAAGGATGCCATTTTTCCCTATAATGCTTGCCAGCGGTTGGTACTGCAAATACCTTCGAAATCCATCCATCAGTTTGGGGTAAAGCAATGAAAGTGGTGGCAATTGTTGGCATGGCAGGGGCGGGGAAATCAGAAGTCGCCAGAATATTTGAGAAAAGCGGCTTCAAGAGAGTGCGGTTTGGAGACATCACCGAGGAACAAATCAAGAACAGGGGGCTTGAACTGAATGAGGAGAATGAACGGCTCGTCAGGGAGCAATTGAGAAGGGAACACGGTATGGCGGCGTACGCCATGCTGAACCTGCCTAGGGTCGAGTCCTCATTGAAATCGTCGGATGTTGTGGTTGATGGACTTTACTCTTGGGAGGAGCATACGTTGTTGAAGCGGCGCTATGGTGACAGGTTCAGTACAGTTGCTGTCTGGGCGTCGCATGTCACCAGATATGGGAGGCTTCGAGGTAGGGCGGAGCGGCCTCTGACGGCTGACAAGGCAGCTGGTCGAGATAAGGCGGAGATAGAGAATAGCAACAAAGGCGGGCCGATCGCCATGGCTGACTTCACCATAGTCAACGAGGCCTCGCTCGAAGAGTTGGAAATAGAGACCGAACGAGTTTTATCAGCTTTGAAATGAAAGGAACAGGCAGACCGGGTCTGGACGAGTACTTCCTCAAGGTAGCTTCTGTGGTAGCAGAGCGTTCAACCTGTCTGCGGCATCACGTAGGAGCGGTGGCGGTGAGGGATAAACACATATTGGCCACCGGCTACAACGGGGCTGCCTCTGGGGTCAAAGACTGCCTTGAGCTTGGCTGTCTGAGGGATGAGATGAACATAGAGTCGGGAACGAGGCACGAGATTTGTCGAGCGATTCACGCGGAGCAAAACGTGATCATACAGGCGGCGCTCCATGGCGTCAGCCTTGAAGGGGCTACAGTCTACGTTACCCACTCACCATGTGTGCTCTGCGCCAAGATGCTGGTGAATGCCAGAATCAAGCGGTTCGTGACTTATGGCAGCTATGCCGATGAGTCCTTCAAAGACCTGTTTCAGCAAGTCGGCATAGAGTTTGAGTTACATAAGAAGCCACCTTCTCACATAAGTTATCTGCCCTAGGATAGGGGCCGCTATCTCTCCGTTCGGGTAGGCGCTCACAAGATCTGCGATAGCGAAACATATCGTCTCAGTGAGTAGGTTCCATCGCAAGGTGTATTGACAGGGAAAATGGGCATGGTGTATGATATGCAATTATGCGCATATGTGCATTACCGTTTGAGTTTTGGCAATGCGTCAGCTAATCAAAGCTTGCAAGGCTCTCTCAGATGAGACAAGGCTGAGGATTCTCCATGTCATCATGGAGCAAAGCTGCTGCGTGTGTGAAGTAGTGCGAGCCCTAGGGATCTCGCAGACGCGCGCCTCCAGGAATCTGACCACTCTTTATGATGCGGGGTTCCTGAAACAAAACCGGAAGGGGGCATGGTGTCTATATTCGATAGACGAGGGGCGGGCAGTGGGGTATTCAAGGGATTTGATCAGGATAGTTGGGGAAGCCTTGGAGGTGGATGAGACTGTCTTGCGAGACAGGCAACGTTTGAGGAATGCAGTAGAGTCGCAGCGACGTGGCCAACCTCCAGAACTGCGCTAAACCTTATCTCTTTGGAGACGTTTGATATAAGTGGACACTTTCTGGGAGTCAACCAAGAAAAGGGAAGGGGTGGTCAGAAGAAAACGTTTGGGGGTTGTTGTCGGTCTCTTGATGCTCGGGCTGATAGTCACGGTGACACCAATTGGCGCTGAACACCAGGAATCCGCTTCCATATGTGAAGTCGATGATGCTGGTGCTCTACCAGGCTCGCCGTTCTATTTCGTGAAGGACTGGGAAAGAACCATACGGCTGTGGTTGGCTTCTAATAAGTGGGAGAAAGCGGAGTTGTCCTTGGCGTATGCTGGTCAGGATGCCCTGGCGATTCACGCATTGTGCGATAGAGAGGAATACATACTTGGTGGAAAACAATGCGGAGAATTCTGGCGGCAATTTCAGAGAACTCTTGCCTGGACGGAGGCGGCCAAACACGAAGGCAGAGACATCGCAGAATTGCTTGTTAAAGTAAAGCATGACCATCTGTGCCAGCAGCGAGTTCTGGCGGCCACGCTGGAGAATGTGCCTGAATGGGCTAGAGAAGGAGTACTGATTGCCATTGAGAACTCGAGCTCTGCTCTGGAGAGCTTCATCGAAGCAGTTCAGGGAGAGCAAGAGATGGAGCGGTTCCGAGAAGAACTCAACATGCAGTTCGGCAACGTCAATGAGGAAACACAAGTGTGGATCCAGGAGAGGCTGGGAACGGTGACTGAAGAGGCAACTGAGCATGTTGCTGGAACCACATCTGTCCCAGCACCCAAGGTCCTGACATCAGTCAACCAGCAGCCTCATATTAGTACTTTGGCCGCCGATGTGGATTGGCTAGCCCCTGAAGCTAGTTGCCGCATTGAGTGCAGGGCGGAAGATGTCGACGGTGATGGCCTGACCTACGAGTGGTCAGCGAAGAAAGGCGATATTCGCGGCACAGGTGCTATCATCACTTGGACTGCTCCTAGGAAGGAGGGCAGCTACGATGTCGCTGTCGCCGTCAGCGATGGCCAGGGTAGTGAGGTCGTAGAGTCACTGACTATCGATGTCATACTCCCTGACCCGCCGGCTATCGACGACCTGATTCTTACTCCCAGGCACCCCCAGTACTTCATTGAGCAGAGCTCAGGGGAATGCGTGATCCTGGAGGAGCGAAGCTGCGAGATTGAATGCGTCGCTGAGGATGACGAAGGCCTAAGCTACGATTGGCAGGCTGAAGCCGGTGACATCTCTGGTACAGGGCCTGTGGTTGTCTGGACGGCACCTTCAAGCAAAGGCAGAGTCACTGTCACGGTGACGGTTTGTGATGGCTGGGGCCAGTCGGATACCGAGAGCGTGGTCTTCAGGGTGAGTACCTGCGCTCAATGCTTTGTCTGACCAAGGGTGGGCAACACCAGCTTTCTGTGTTTGTAGCGTTGGACTTGCTGCCTGGAAGATGGTGGACTAGGTGAGTTTGGCATTAGTATCTTTGACGGTGTCTCGCACACCTTAGAAGGTGACATGACAGCCCTGCAGAGACTTGTGTTGGCTGGAGCGGGTGAAGGGATTCGAACCCTCGACGTCTTGCTTGGGAAGCAAGCACTCTACCGCTGAGTTACACCCGCCGTCTGTCGATATTATCAAATTGGAAACTCGCTGATGTCAAGAGATAGCGGTGCCGTCAGGTGGTGTTAGGGTCAGCAGCTTCCTGGCGATCTGCGGATATCTGGCAATGAAGAGCAACTCGTCCTTGACCAGAGGCTGTTGCGCTTCGACGTTGGCATACCTGACCAACTCCAAGATAGGTCTTGCATCCTCTGTATCCTTGAACGACATTGCCATCCGTCCCATCAGGTGCCTGAAGCCGGATACTCCGCTATACTCACCCGAGCATATCTCCCTGCCCGTCTCTACAAGCTCCGGTTCGCCCCTACCTAGCTCAGCGAAGTCGTACAACTCATAGTTCTCAGGATCCTTCAACACACCATCGGCGTGGATGCCGGAGGCGTGGGCGAACGCATTGGCTCCCACGCCTGGCTGATTGATGGGAATGGGAACTCCAAAGGCGTAACTGGCAAACTTGGCCAGCATCCATGCTTTCGTCAGGTCGACTGGCTTTCCCAACTGATATTTCTCCGCAAAACCTTTGGATTTCGTGACAGCCAGCACTGTGGCTACCAGATCCGCATTGCCAGCTCTTTCGCCAATGCCGTTGATTGTGGTGTTGATGTAGGCGTCCTGCCCGCTATCTACGGCTGCCTTGGCCCCAGCGATGGAGTTGGCAACGGCCATGCCCAGGTCGCCGTGACAGTGGATCTCTATGGGCATCCTTGTATTCTCTGCGAGGGTCTTGACCGACTCGTAGATGGAGAAGGGACTGTC
>DAOUEN010000014.1:0-4611 GCA_034430415.1 Dehalococcoidia bacterium | reverse complement strand
GTGTAAAACAGGTGCTCTAACCGCTGAGCTAACCGCCCGCCCCTCGCCAGATAGAGGGTGGTGCTGGCAGGGGGTCCCTGGAGTGGCCCCTCGCCCCAGGCAAGAGGTGGTGCTGGGATGGCCTCCCCAGCTTCGCCTTAGCTGAATTGGATGGCACGCCTGGCGGGATTTGAACCCGCGGCCTCAGCCTCCGCAGGGCTGCGCTCTATCCAGCTGAGCTACAGGCGCATACTCTAATGTGCCGGGTGGTGCCGAAGGAGGGATTTGAACCCTCACGTCCGTACGGACACTACGCCCTGAACGTAGCGCGTCTGCCATTCCGCCACTTCGGCGTGCCTAGTATTCCTCGCCCCCGAACTCCCCTCTTCCCAGTGCTACGAAGATGACAGCCAACAGGCCCAGAATATTGACGGGGATGAGAGCACAAACGGCTCCCAGCAAGGAGAGGCCATAGCTTCCTCTTCTTATGGCTGAGACGCCACCCACTATGGCTACTATGCCCAGCACGGCGACCACGATTGCCGCGATGACCACGACGGTCAGGTTTGAGCCGAAGGGGAAACCGCCTCCGAATCCGGGGGCAAACGGGAAGTCCGGACGCCACAGTGGCAGGCCGAGCAGCAGCAAGGTTGCCACCAGTGCTCCGCCGATTATCTCGAATGCGCCCACTATTATGCTCAGGATCCCGCCAGCGCTCAGCAAGCCGCCTCTATCGCCGCTCTCAGATGCCATCTTTCACCTCCCCTTTATGGTGGGCAGTAGTGGACTTGAACCACTGGCCTCTTGCGTGTGAAGCAAGCGCTCTAACCACTGAGCTAACCGCCCTGAATCATAGCCATTTTAGCCCAGAAAACCAGCTTTGTAAATCGCAGGAAGGGGTGTAGGGTGCTTGATGATAATGGTGGATGCAGCTATAGTAGTAATGTGAGCAGCGATAGCGAAGATGCCTCTCCCCGTCATGTTGGCCTTATCATGGATGGCAATGGCAGATGGGCGGAGCGGCGTGGCTTGCCTCGCTTGTCCGGTCATCGGGAAGGCCTGGCCAATGCTCACCGTGTGGTGGAGGTTCTGCTCAACTACGGGATTAAGTATGTCACCCTATACCTTTTCTCTACAGAGAACTGGAGGCGGCCCCGTGAAGAAGTGGAGGGGATTTTCCAGATCCTGGAGGAGAGGCTCGCCGAGGAAATCGAGTTTGCCCGTGAGAAAGGAATCAGGATTCGCCACCTGGGTAAGCTCGACGGGCTTCCGTCCGGGTTGAGAGACGGAGTGGGCCGAGCAGTTGACTTGACCAGGAACGGCGAGGCGATGGTTTTTGGCCTTGCCTTGAACTACGGGGCCAGGGGCGAAATGGTGGAAGCAGTGCGTCGTTTGGTCAGAGACGGAATCAAAGCTTCCGATGTGGACGAAGCTCTCTTTCGCCAGTACCTCTATACTGGGGAGATGCCTGCCCCCGACCTTATCATTCGCACTGGTGGTGAAATGAGGCTGAGCAACTTTCTCCTCTGGCAGGCAGCCTACGCCGAGCTCTACTTTACTCCTGTTCTTTGGCCTGACTTTGATCGTAGTGAAATTGACAAGGCTCTCGCGGCCTACAAGAAACGCCAGCGCCGCTTTGGTGCCCTGTCGCCGTCTGGCTAACACGCTGGAGTTATGTCTGGCTGCGAAAAGCTGGTAGAATCTACCTGAAGGGGGGAACAGACAAATGGGCGATATTCTGGAGGAAGCCGGGGCGGTCGTCACATGCAAGCAGTGTCCCTGGTACAAGAACTGCGTGACTCCGATGCAGGTGAGCACTGAGGACATTGCGCACTTCAGGATGATGATGCAGGGAGCAAACCTCGCTGAACCGGCCCGGACTGAGATGGAAAAGGTGCTGGAAAGCATAGCATCGATGAGTCAGAGTATGATTCTGCAGAGCTGTCCCATATTTACGCAGCGCCTCAAGGATGATCCGAGGCTGGCCAAGCAGATCAAGGAGATGATGCGGAGCTGGGGCCAGGAGGAGGAAGGAGGCGGATAGAGATGGGAGAGCAACTGGGGAGGATAGAGAAGCCTCCTGCGGAGAGCTTCAAAGAGGGCAAGAAGATCTATCTTGTGCCGCTTGTGTATCTGAGCGATGACGCTCCGCCGGAATACAAGGATAAGTGTGACCGTTACTGGCAGCAGGTAGCAGACCAGTTGGCTAAGCTGGAGGGAAAGATCGGGAAGGTCAACTGGATTTATCATGAGTCCATTTCCCAGTCCGGCGAAGATGCTGTGGAAGTAGTGAAGCGAGCAAATCCGGGCAGCTATGAGATCGTCAAGGGCAAATGTGACAACGGAGCTGTGTTTGAGGCTATTGAGGATAAGGAACTCCTTGAAGAGACCATGGATTGGGAGAGGTGTATGTTGCTCGGCTTCATGAGCCAGAAAGTAGCCGGCAAGGTGTTTGAGTTCTACGGTGAGGTTTCGAACAGGCGATATGAATTCATGGCGAAGAGAATCGGTGAGACGCTTCATGATAAAGAGGCCGGGCTTCTGTTTATCAGGGAAGGGCATAGACTGCAATTCCCCGGTGATATAGAAGTGTTCAGCGTTTTCCCGCCGGCGCTGGACGAAATCCACCGCTGGGTGCGTGACCAGACAAGGGAGGCATGGGAAAAACCCGCCGCAGGCGATAAGGAAACTGCGACCGGGTCGGAGGAAGCGGAGGTGGAGGAGAAGGAGAAGGAAGGACGCAAAGCGCGGAGGCGGAAGGCCAAGGACTAGAGTTATGAGGGCGAGGAGGCCTGTGGTCGCCGGCAGTTTCTATGCCGGGAATCCCGAGGAGCTCAGAAGGCAGATCGAATGGTGCTATGAGCATCAGCTTGGCCCGGGGGCTGTGCCGCAGGTGGATCAACAGGGTCCCAGGGAAATTGTGGTGGTCATTGCGCCCCATGCTGGCTATCAGGCCTCAGGCCCGGTGGCAGCCTACGTTTACAGGGAGCTTGCCGTTGATGGTGTCTTCGATACGGCGATAATAGTCGGTCCTAACCATACTGGCTACGGCCCTCCGGTTTCCCTGTGGGTGGAAGAGCCCTGGGAGACACCGCTCGGAGAGGTGGAGATAGACAAGGTACTTGCCCAAGGACTTCTGGGAGGGACGATTGAGGCCGATGAGACAGCCCATATCTATGAGCACAGCATAGAAGTGCAATTGCCCTGGCTCCAACATCTCTATCAGGGCGTGAAGATCGTGCCCATAGCTATGCTGGATCAGGGTTTGGAAACGGCCCGGGAGGTGGGCAAAGCCATCTCCAGATGTCCCGGCAACGTGGTAATCATTGCCAGCACCGATTTCACTCACTACGAGCCTCACGCTGTGGCCATGGCCAAGGACAACTCCGTCATAGAAGCAATAGTCGACCTCGATGAAGAAGAGATGTATGCCCGGTTGGGCTCCCTCCGTTGCACAATGTGCGGCTATGGACCCGCGGCCTCAGCGATTGTGGCAGCTAGAGAGGCTGGAGCCAAAAGGGCCAGCTTGCTGAAATACGGCACGAGCGGGGAGACAACCGGTGATTTCTCCCTGGTAGTTGGCTACGGCTCCATTGTGATGAGGCGCTGAGGCGGCGGTTGTTGGCCCGGCGGTAGGTAGCGGCCAGAGCAAATGGGACAAGTAGACCTGTAAGCCGAGTTCTGTGCCCTGCGGGAGGGCGGTGACCATCCATCTAGCTCTGATGTTACCATCAGAGTCATGCGGCCAACCCAAGGACATCGGCCGAGCCCCTCAAGCGTCCTTCTATTCGGCCTTGCTCCGGGTGGGGTTTGCCCGGCCAGCCGGTCACCCGGCTGCCGGTGAGCTCTTGCCTCACCATTTCACCCTTACTTCTCCTTTGTGTTCTACATCGGAGGAGCGGTATGTTTCTGTGGCACTTTCCGTAGGGTCACCCCTCCTGGGTGTTACCCAGCACCCTGCTCGGTGGAGCTCGGACTTTCCTCCCTATACCTGAGGCATAGGGCGGTCACCCGATCTACTTGCCCCAGAACCAGTTTAGAACTGAGGAACTGGGAAGTCAAATGCTATTCCACGTATAGGATCCTGCTGCAACTGCTGCATTGAACCAGTTCACCGGCCCTGGCTCTTTGCCATTGGCCTGTAGGTAGCGTGATATAGCAGCCCTGGCATCTTCCCTGTTCTACCTTGGCTATGGCTTGCCCCTTCGATGCCTTGATGTGTTTATAAAGGCTGAGGGCCTCTGCGCTGATTCGTTGTACCAGCCCCTGGCGCGAACCGGTGAAACCGGCTAGCTCGGTCTCAGCTTCTGTCTTCCTTGCGGTCAAAACTTGTCTCTGCTGCTGCCATTGCTGCTCCAATTCCTGGAACTCTCTGGAACCCGCTTCCACCTTGACCTGCAGTTCTTCCGTCTGGCCCATCAGTTCCAGCAACTCGTCTTCCTTTGCCCTGCTCTTCTTCTTGAGACTGTCAACTTCCTGTTTGAGGTTGACCAGTTCCTTGGGGTTCCTGACTGTGCCGCCGTAGAGCTTGTTGTCAATACTGTTGATCTTCTCCTCCAAGTCCTTGAGTTCCCACTCTACGTCTTTCTGTCTCTTACCTGTCTCTTGGAGCTGCTGCTTTCGTGAGGCGAG
>DAOUEN010000013.1:0-4558 GCA_034430415.1 Dehalococcoidia bacterium | reverse complement strand
CAGTCAGCTTCCGGTAAAGTCCTCTCTCCTCAGGCAAGTAGCCAAGCTTGTTCTTGCTGGCTTCACTCAACTTTTCGCCGAGGACTGTCACCTCACCCGAGTCCGGCTTGATGATGTCCATCATCATCCTGATGGTGGTGGTCTTGCCCGCGCCATTAGGACCGATAAGACCAAATACCTCACCTTGAGCAACGGAGAAGGATAGATCGTTGACCACGGCCTTATCCGCGTAGGACTTGACTATATGACTGACTTCAACTGCGGGCACGGTAGATCCACCTTCTCCAACACCTATGTATGCATAATCAACACGTCAGCAATGGTGTTGTTGATCATGACAAACCGTCATTCGGCGTACTTTACGCTTTTCGAACAAACCATGTAAAGGTTAGCGAGAAGACTTTGGCCAGTGGAAGTTGATTCCGTAGGAGATGACGAGTTCTTGGTATCGTCCCCCCTAGTGGCCCCATCCTTAATTGAAAAAGGCGAAGACAAAAGATGAAGAAAGGATAAAATCTAGATGCCAAGTCTCACCGTGGAACGCGCCACCCAACCTCTAAGCCTATTGCCTGAGCGATGCGCGCTTAAGTAAATCCGCCCATGAACACGATCCCAGTAACCAACCGGCACCAGATTAGTTAATCCTTGATGGCCCGAATTTGGCATATACGAACCAAGCAACCACAAAGCATTGCTGTCATACCGGTCATGGCTTACTTGATTGGTTGTTTCAAGCTGAGTTACAAAGTGGGTGAGAAAATCTTCTGGTGTCCATCCCGTTTCTCCCTGATAGTTAGTAAGGCGCTAGATGTTGGATGCCGACCGTGGCGTTTCCTTTGAGGAAGGCCACGGGAAAGTTATTGAAAAGACTCTCTCTGTACAGCCTGATTTAGACTTCCGGGGAGTTCTAGGTATCGTCCCCTTTGGTGGAGCCAAGGGTACAATAGGCAGAATCTTTGACATCCGCTTCAACCTATAGCGAGCGGGTACGGCAGGAGTCTGCTCTAGCGTTGAGGGAGAGCACTTGTCCAGCTTTTGCAGAAGATGGGTAGTGGCGTGGTTGCGCGGGGTCGCGCATCCTTCAACATGGTCGACGCTTGAGCGATCTGCTAATCTCACTTGATCGGCCATCTATCGAGCCAGTCTGGTGGCAGATAGTGGCCGGGGGTCAACTGCTTCGCAAGGAGCCTCCGCAACAGGCGAATGGCTTTGAGCGCTTCTTCAAGTAGCTCGCGCTGTTCCACCCAGTAGGCAGTGCAATACTCGTTATGAGCTATTTCGTGGGCTGGTCTTTGCCTAAGTTTGCGTATTCTCTTCAAGGGCCCGCATATCTGCGCGACATAGGGTGAGTCCTGTTCTAACACAAATGATCGCAGATACTCCTCCAAGAGACTCAAAGACCCCCTTCCTTGGCCCTTTGAATCCTTCAGGGCAACCTTGTCCTTGAAGAATCCCTTGTTGATGTTGTCGCCTAACAACTTGTCTAGTTCGAGAACAAATAAGCCGAATTCCTCAGCAGTTGGCTTGGTTATCGTTCCAAGCCTTGACAACTGATACGACTTGTAGGTACTTCTAAACAGGGCGGGCTCGCCCATCAAGTTACAGATCGTGTTGATCTCCTGTATTTCGCCAAGGAGAGCAGCCTTCGGAGCGATGATTGGAACTGGCTTCGCATTGAAGTTCTGGGTAATGTAGTGAGCGTCCGGCTTACACGCTTCTTCTACTTCGAAAGATGCCCAGTACTGCTGATGCTCCCTCGAGAGCTCACCAAGGCGCCAGAGTATGACGGCTACCACTGAGGTGCCATCTGGACCGTACCCGGCGCCAAAAGACTGGAGCCTGACTCTGTCACTTGGCTGCATGTTCGGTGCATTATCACGAGTGTGTATGTGCCCCGAGAGCCTATTCTCCTTCAATTCATATCTCGGATCGTGGCGGTACCGGTCCAAGACACCCCTACGAAAGTATCTCAGCTCTATTTGCGATCCTCCCAGCCGTAGTTGTTTGGCGTAGACTCCGACCTGATTCTCCTGTGCTGGGTCTCTGGGTTCGAGCAGCACACGTGTCGGGAAGACATGTGGATCCGACATGGGCAAACCGATAATCACTTCGCCTCTATCTTGCATTGCCAAGAGTCTCAGGTGAACCTCGTCGATTGTGAGGGGGTCGCTCCAGCATTCGCCCAGCTGTTGAAGTACCCCGCTCTCAGGCAGGCCGCAGTATGAATTCCCAACCAGCCAATAGTCAGCTAGGATATCACCAATCAGCGAGTCAATATCCGTTTGTTCTTCTCCTGCATTTATGCCGCAACCCTATGTTCCATCCCCGCGGGACTTGCTCGATACAGTAGCCTGAACCGTTCGCACTTCAGCAATCCCAGCCCGGAAGTATTGGCTCTTATCATACCGTGTCAGTGTTCGCAGGAAAAGAACGCATTTGCCTGAGAACAAACCTGGGCCTGCTTGCTGAACAATTCGCCCGATTGCCCAATGAAAGAGGGAGCATTGCCGCTCCCCTCTGCACTACTCTGAAATCGTCAGGTCATCATTGGACAAACATCGGAATGTATGTTAACCCATAGTAAAATGACAAGAGTTGTGCCAAAAACAGGCCGAGGTCACGAACATGGGCTAAAAGCGCCACCTTCTTAATCCTCCATCGCGTCAGCCGGATGATAAATAAGGGGAGATTGTAATGCCAGATAAGCACACATGGTATCAGATACCCGTGTTAGAAGTTATGGAAGACCTCATGACTAACGAATCGGGTCTGACCTCTGCTGAAGCACAGCTCAGGTTAAAAAAGTATGGGTACAACGAGTTGGTGTTCAAGAGTCGTGGGGCCCTTATCCGGCTCCTGCTGCAATTCAATAGCCCGCTGATATATGTCCTGCTTGCCGCCGCCGCCGTTACCGCTTTCTTGAACATGTGGGTTGATACCAGCGTCATATTGGTAGTCGTTCTGGCCAATACTGCAATAGGGTTTATCCAGGAGGGAAGAGCCGAGGCCTCTATGGAGGCGTTGAAGAAGATGATGGTGCCACAGTGCACCGTGTTGAGGGATGGTGAGAAGAAGGACATACCGGCACGGGGGCTGGTTCCCGGTGACATAGTCCTCCTTGAGGAGGGTGACCGTGTACCCGCCGATTTGCGCCTATTCTATGCCCGGAACCTGAGCGCTGATGAAGCGGCACTCACCGGGGAATCGGTACCAGTGTCGAAGGGCATTGAGCCGGTCTCCGAGCCTGATTTGCCTCCAGCAGACCAGCTTTGTATGGCCTTCATGGGAACCTTTGTTACGCGTGGCTCGGGACGGGGAATCGTGGTAGGTACTGGCGTGGAGACGGAAATAGGTAAGATTGCCAGGCTTATGAAAGAGACACCCCGGACAGTCGCGGCACCGCTAGTCAGGAAAATGGCACAGTTCACCAAAGTCCTGCTCATTGCTATCCTCTGTCTGGCAGCTCTCAATCTTATCCTGGGAGTAGTATTTGGGTATGACCTTATTTACTCCTTCCTCGCCTCAGTCTCACTGGCGGTGGCGGCGATACCTGAGGGTCTGCCGGCCATACTGACCATAGCCTTAGCTGCTGGCGCCAAGGCTATGGCGCGTAGAAATGCGCTCATAAGGAGATTGCCGGCGGTGGAAACGCTGGGGTGTACCACCGTTATATGTTCAGACAAGACCGGTACTCTCACTAAAAGCGAAATGACTGTACTGAGAGTGTATTGCGGTAGGAAAGACTACAGAGTTACTGGTGCTGGATATGACCCTGAGGGAGATTTCATTCTGGATGGAAAAAGTGTTAACCCGATGGAGGACAGCGATCTGGCCCAAACGCTGAGGGTGGGTTTCTCTTGCAATAACGCGGCTCTGGAGAAAGCTGAGGACGAATACAAAATCTCAGGAGACCCTACAGAAGGAGCTTTGGTGGTCTCCGCCATCAAAGCCGGTGTCAGCCAGGAGTTACCAAGATTGGATGAGATACCATTTGAGTCCGAACACCAGTATATGTCTACTCTGCACCAGGGTGGAGATGGCAATGTTATCTTTGTCAAGGGATCACCGGAGAGAGTTCTGGAGATGTGCCAGGGGCAGCTGGTCGATGGAGATATTGAGCCTCTGAGAAGTGACGAGGTACTGGAAGTGGCGGGTGATATGGCAAAGCAGACCTTGAGGGTGCTGGGCCTGGCTTATAAGGATGTGTCCGGGGATAAAAAATCACTGACGATAGAGGATATGAAGGGGCTGGTTTTCCTTGGCCTTCAAGGGATGCTAGACCCGCCGAGAGAAGAAGCGATAGAAGCGATTGCCAAGTGCAAGAAAGCCGGCATCAGGGTGGTGATGGCGACAGGTGACCACGCCCAGACAGCGGAGGCCATCGCGCGGCGGCTGGGTATTGGAGTAGATGGCAGGGTGATAACCGGCGAGGAACTATCCAAGATGACCGACCAGCAATTATATGACGTTGTGGACACGGTCTCAGTGTATGCCAGAGTTGCGCCAGCACACAAATTCAGGATAGTAACACAGCTACAGAAAAGAGGACACATTGTCG
>DAOUEN010000012.1:0-48568 GCA_034430415.1 Dehalococcoidia bacterium | reverse complement strand
GTGGAACGACCAGATACGCCCCGTCGATCTCACTGAGCTCGATAAGCAAGCTCATAAGATGATAATTGCGTACATGCTCGGGAAGTTCGAAGAGGACAACAAAGACTTCAGATGGATAGACATTATCGAAGGTGGCCTGTTCGAGTTCCTGCAACGCCTTGTCATCACTGACTTGAAGCCACAAGTGTTCTACAAGATAAAGGAGGACAGAGCCAAGTACAGGCAATTGAACGACTGGGTGTACAGGCAATTGGATGACATCATAGCTCCCCTTGGGAGCGACTTCTGCACCAGATTCAAGGACCATTTCCTGAGCAACGGCAGTACTGTGAACAAGCGGGTCTTAAGTGCAGCCCACTTCTATGCCACCAAATGGGAGTTCGATATCATTGAACGCGCCAATCCCGGGGGCTATGAAATAGCGAAAATAGGCACGACCCTCCAGGCGGAACAAGGGAAATACTGTGACGTGAAAGGAATAAGGGAGTTGGCCTTGTATTCCAACCTGAGGAGTTTCATCGACCTCTGCGGGCTACTCAGGTTCCAGCTAAGATGGAGTCACGTGCATAGAGTCCCCAAAACGTCCGTCCTCGGCCATATGTTGATTGTGGCCATGTTGTCATATCTGTTCTCACTGCAGGTAGCGGCCTGCGAAAGAAGGCGTGCAAATAACTACTTCACAGGATTGTTCCATGATCTGCCGGAAGTACTCACCAGGGACATCATATCCCCCGTGAAACACTCCATAAGGGGATTGAGCAATCTGATAAAGAGATACGAGAAGGAGCAAATGGAGGAAAAGGTATATCCTCTTGTCCCCAAGGACTGGTATCCAGAAATGAGGATGTTCACCGAAAACGAATTCAGGAGCGTAGTAACCGTAGATGGTCGGGCGCAGCATATGACATCTGACGAAATCAGCCATAGGTTCAACAGGGATAACTTCAATCCGAGAAACGGGGAGCTGGTCAAGGCAATAGATGACCTTGCCGCATTTCTCGAAGCCTATCTGGCAAAGGAAAACGGTATTGTCTGCAAGGAACTCAGGCAAGCTGAAGAAGATATCAAGAGGCGATATGGACGAAAGGCTATTGCGGGAATAGACTTTGCAGAAGTCTATTCCCGATTCTAGCTACTGTTGGGACGATCCTGTGACGACGGAAAGAGTTGCCATCTGCCATTTGGACATGGCGCATCGCTCGTCCCAGGGGCTATGCCCAGCCATTGCCATAGAAAGGACTGGATCAGGAAGAAGATAGTGAAAGCCGTTTTTCATCCAGATAACGGAGAGGAAGAAGAGGTGGATATACTGGACATCTTTGTTGACAAGGATGGAGCGCCCAAAGTACTCTTCTTGGGACCAGACGATACAATCGCCAGCGCACCGACCAACCGTTTCACGAACTTCGAAAACGAGGGGCATACACAGAACTGGTATAGACAGTATACTTGAACGCCCTGTGTTCCCTGCTAAGCCTACCGGGGTTCGATGGATGGGACAGGCTTCTCCAAAGTATCTCAGCATCGTGCCCAGAATCCACTGATTGCGCTATGCCGATAGCGGTGCTATAGTTCCAGACTGCAACTAACGTCAAGGAGGAAGACCAGTGTCAGCCAAGAACAAAAAGGAGGCAATGCAGCAAGCCTATGAATTAGCCCATGAGTGCGAGTATGTCCACCACGGGTGCAGCCAGTGCGTCATCCTGGCTCTCCAGGATGTGTTTGACCTCAGAGACGATGCTGTGTTTAAGGCTGCTAGCGGTGTTTCCGGCGGAGTCGGCCAGATGCATGACACCTGTGGCGCTCTACTAGGAGCAAGCCTGGTGTTGGGTCAGATATATGGCAGGAGCCGCGATGAAATAGCAGTCCTCGAGAGACTGATGGATTCCATGCTCCCGGTGGGCAAGCTGTACAAGTGGTTCGAAAAGGAATACGGTGGGGTGAAGTGCAGAGAGGTCCGTGCCAAAACCTTAGGTGTATATTGGGACACCAAGGTGCCGTGGCAGAAAGAAGAGGCTCTCAAAGCTGGCCTCTACGACGTCTGTTCAGACCTGGCCGGAAATGTGGCGCGGAAAGCGGCTGAAGTGTTGTGGGATGCCATTGAAGAGGGCAAGAAGACCGCTCAGGCGTAAGTAGTAGTATGCTCACCACAGTCATAGGCAGTTACCCTCTAAGCTACGCCGAACTGGGGAAAGAGGCTATAACCAGGTCGGTGATAGACCAGGTAGATGCCGGTATCGACATAGTCTCGGATGGCCAGACAAGATACGACATGGTGGAGTATTTCGCCACCGCCATAGAGGGGTACTCGTATGATGGCAAGAGCCACGTCGACGGCAGGATAGGCCAGGGAGACCCTGAAACATTTGTGCAGGACCTGCAGATTGCCCGAGGAATCGCTCCGCGGGTCAAAGGGATTATCACGGGGCCGGTTACGCTGGTATTCTCCTCTAGGATCAAGGGCTACTACAAGGGACACAGAGACGAAAGGGTCTATCTAGACACAGCCACAGCACTTCTTGGCATCGCTCGGGCCCTTGAGCAGAATGGTGCGGAATGGATACAGATTGACGAACCCTTCCTTTCGGTGGGAGCTCCAATGCACATCGCTCGGAAGGCAGTGGAAACCATAGCGTCGAACCTCGGCATCCCGGTGGCGCTCCATGTCTGTGGAAGGGTTGTGGAGATATTCAAGGACCTTCTAGGGTGGGAAGGAATTACAATGCTTTCCCATGCATTCATGGGCGATGACAATATCGCCCTACTAGACTTCGAAGAGCTGTCGGCGTCGGAGCGAATGCTCGGCCTGGGGTGCATTGATACCCAGAGCACCCAGGTCGAAGACACCCAGAAGATCGAAGACCTCGTCAAGACTGCCATCCAGAAGGTGCCAAGGGAGAGAATCGCCATCCATCCTGACTGCGGCCTGAGGCTTCTTCCCAGAGACGTCGCTCTTGAGAAGATGAAAAGGATGGTGATTGCCAGTCGAAGAGCTGCCCAGTTGTAGCTACCTCTATCAGACGAAGCGCTAAGCGACAACATGTCTGACCGATCCAGCGAACCTTGTGTGGTACCTCGGAGCTCTAGACTGCGAATTTGACAACTGCTCTGACCGCATGCTATAGTAAGTGCTGCCCCAAGTGGCCAAGCCTATACCTGGCAGTTACATGGTCGGTTGCTGAGTAGGTGGAGACCGAGAAGTGTCGGGAGGTAAGAGCCCCGGCGTCAGATTGGTCGCTGCGGAAAGGAAGCTGGTCAGTGTGTCAAGAAACAGGTGAGGTCACTTGGGGAGATCCTTGTCCCTCTGGCAATCGCTGCTCCACCAGAAACGATTGTTCAAACAACTCTCAGGACCTGAGCCCGAGTGTCCACGCCAACTGTTGCTGTCTTCCCAGCCTCTCCTGAGATATCGCCACTCAATAATTGCCAGCATGCGCCTATACTGTGATTGCTTAACAACTGTCGCGTCCCCTAGGAAGCGCAATAGCCCAATAGCCTATGAACTCCTTCAGGCGGCTGTGGTACAATCTTGTGGTGTGCGGCGGCAGTTCCTGCCTTCCACTAGCGACGAATGAGTCCAGCAGTTCTAAGGTAAACGAATGTCAACCCTTTGGCACCAAATGCTGGGCGGTTTTCTACAGGGGGAAGTGTCGGAATTGGCAGACGAGCATGACTTAGGATCATGTGCTGAAAGGCGTGGGGGTTCGAGTCCCCCCTTCCCCACCAGGGTGTACGATAGGCCGAACGTGCAGGTTCTTCTGTAGTGGTGCTATCGGTGCCATAAAACCAGTTGCCAGAACGGCTAGTTCAACCTTTTGGCCCCTCATCGGTTTCTTCCGTTGGCGTCTGATCGCACGAAAGTGGTCGAAGCATTGCCTATGCTCCCGGATGCATGCCGCCGAATCGTCAACGCTCACTCTTTCTGTTTCCAAGGCGTCGTGTAGCCTCTCCAGACGGTGGTTTGTCTCACCTACCTAGGCGGTCATGATATCTGAAGCGGTGCAGCCAGTTGCTCGACTGTCATTTTCTGTGATAGATTACAGACTCGTATTCTATGCTGAATGATTATCCCTGATGACCTAGAATATCAATAAGCGGAGTGCTTCCGAGTCTCGTTTCCTAAAGAGCAATCTATGGAATGAGACCGATAGGGTCCAGTTGGAAACGGCTGAGCCTCCCGAGCTTGGAAAGGAAGTACATAGTTGAAGGACAACTACGGCAGAGAGGTCAACAGCCTGCGGCTGTCGATTACTCAGAGATGTAACCTGAGTTGCTTCTATTGCCATAATGAAGGACAGGGGAAGAACACACAAGAGCTTTCACCGACCGAGATCGAGGCTATTGCCAAGGCTGCTAGCTCCTTGGGAATCAGCAAGCTCAAGCTAACTGGTGGGGAACCATTGGTCCGCGCCGACGTTGCCCGCATCGTCGAGCGGGCATCGCCGTATATGAGCGAAACCTCGTTGACCACCAACGGGGTCAATCTAGTTCAATACACCCATCAACTCAAGCGGGCTGGACTATCTCGCATCAATGTCAGCCTGCCCTCGATAGATGCCGACACCTATCAGAGAATCACCGGTAAGCCCTACCAATCACAGGTCATCCAAGGTATTCAGAAAGCGGCTAGCGAAGACTTTGGCCTGCTCAAAATCAACGCTGTACTTCTGAAAGGTGTCAACGAGGGAGAGGTAGACCAGTTAGCTGAATTCTGCTTCGAGAACAGGGCTATACTTCAACTGATAGAGTTGGAGGTTCTCAAGGAGCAGGTCGGTGGAGGTTTCTACCAGCAGTACCACTTTGACCTGACCCCACTGGAGAACGAACTGGGGCAAAGGGCGATACAGACCAAAACAAGGGAACTCCACCACCGAAAGCAATACGTGCTACCCTGGAACAAGGGGCAGGTGACTATTGAGATAGTTAGACCTATGCATAATACCGAATTCTGCCGGAATTGCTCGCGAATCCGAGTGACTGCTGACGGTAAGATTAAGTCCTGCCTGTGGAGCAATAATGGCCTGGTGAACATAGCTGGCTTGATCCGACAAGAAGACCAACCGAAGCTAGAGCAGGCATTCATAACAGCTATCAGAAACAGGAGACCTTATTACTGGCAATGATGGAGGGCCTCAGAGATGGTTGAATTCACGGAAGGCGATTTCTCTGTCAACCAAGCCTTGACAGAACTGAAGTCTCCGCGAGTAGGAGCAGTCGTATTCTTTATTGGCGTGGTGAGAGGTGAGGTAGCTGGGTTGAAGAAAACCTATGCTGAAACTGCCAAGGGAGAGCTGGAGCGCCTGGAGACCGAAGCGAGGAATAGGTTTGGGGTAGAGAAAATAGTTGTTATTCCTCGTCAAGGCGGTCTGAGCGCAGGACAAAACATTCTCCTTATCGGGGTGTCATCTGCTCATCGCAGTAATGCCTTCAGGGCGACTGAATTTCTGATTGATCAGATAAAGCAGTTGGCGTCTATTCAAACGGAGGAGCTAGGATGATTGACATTGGTGGCAAGGCTACGGTTAAACGATTTGCCCAGGCTAAAGGTGAGATTCAGCTAAGGCCACGAACAGTCGATTTAATCAGACAGAGAAAGGTAGAAAAGGGTGATGTAATTACTGTGGCCAGAGTGGCCGGTATGAACGCTGTCAAAAGCACCTCTACGCTCATTCCCATGTGTCATCCCATCCCCATTGATTTTGTTGGATTTGACTTTGAGCCTAGGAACGATTCGGTGGAGTGTATCTGCCAGGTGAAGGCCAATTATAGGACCGGGGTGGAGATGGAGGCTCTGGTGGGAACAGCTACTGCTCTACTGACTATCTGGGATATGGTGAAATACTTGGAGAAGGATGAAGCGGGACAATACCCTGATACCAGGATAACCAATATCCAGGTGATGGAGAAGACCAAGAATGGGATACAGGGCACATAAGTCTCAGGCGCTGCCCACTGCAGTTGGCTGCGCAGTGTTGACGGTTTCCAGCAGCCGAACCGAGCATAGCGATGACTCGGGCAGGGCTATCCGAGAGAAGTTGCTAGCGAATCAGCATCGAGTTGTTTCCCATGAGGTGGTCGCAGACGATACCGAGTCGATTACCACAACCGTGGAAGGATGGCTCGACGATCCTCGAGTCCAGGTGATTGTCACCAATGGTGGAACTGGAATAAGCCGCAAAGATATCACCATCGAAGCTGTTGCCCCGCTCCTAGAGAAGGAGTTTACAGGCTTCGGTGAACTCTTCCGGTGGCTCAGTTATCAGGAGATCGGCAGCCCTGGCATGATCAGTCGGGCTATAGCCGGAGTAGCCCGAGGTAGGGTGATTCTTTGCCTTCCGGGCTCCCCCGGGGCATGCCATCTGGCCATGGAAAAGCTGATTATACCTGAACTAGCTCATCTAGTCTGGGAGGCAAATAGATGAGACCGTTTCATGCTCTGATACCGTTCGGGGAAGCCAAGAGAGTTATCATGGAGAGTATCTTCCCTCCGGAATCGACCGAGGAGGTGAGGCTGGAGGATTGTTTGGGGCGGGCGGTGGCTCAAGATGTTGTTGCCAGTTTGGCTCATCCTCCTTTCAATCGCTCAGCGATGGATGGCTACGCTGTCAGGGCCAGGGGTACCTTCGGCGCATCTCAATCTGGCCCCAAGGTATTCAACATAATCGGTACCCAGTTGGCCGGGAGCAGCTCTGATTTCCAGGTGAGAGCCGGCCAGTGTATTCAAATTGCTACCGGTGCCAGGATGCCCCGGGGAGCTGATGCTGTGGTCATGGTTGAGGACGCTGAAAGAGAGGCTGAACAGCTCAAGGTGTCCCGCCCTGTGTACCCGCAGGCGAATGTCTCCAGGCGCGGAGAAGATATTGACAGAGGTGACGTTATCTTGCGGAAAGAGAGTGTGCTTGATGAGGCCAAAATCGGGGTGCTTGCCTCCCAGGGGATGAAGTCAATCGGGGTTTACCAGAAGCCCCGGGTTGCTGTCCTCTCCAGCGGAGAGGAGATAGCTCAAGTTGGCGAGAAGCTAAAGCAGGGCCAGATTTATGATATCAACTCTTATACTGTCTCAGCAGTAGTTCAGAAAAGCGGCGGACTCCCTTCCCTGCTGGGAATTACCCCCGACGATGTGAATAGTCTGAAGTCAGCAGTGAGCACAGCTGTAGACTGGGATATGGTAGTGATCTCAGGGGGTTCGTCAGTAGGAGAGAGGGACCTGTTCTTCCGGGTATTGCAGGATTTGGGAGAGGTTCTATTTCACGGAGTGCAGATAAAGCCTGGCAAGCCGACGATCTTTGGCAGGATCAATGACACACCGGTTTTTGGCATGCCGGGCTATCCTACTTCTTGCTTACTCAACGCCTATCTTCTGCTCGCACCGGCAATAAGGAAAATGGCACATCTGCCACATCTCACCGAGAACAGGGCAACAGGCAAGCTGGGGAAAGCAGTGTCGGGCAGTTTGGGCAGAAGGCAGTTCCTGCCCGTGAGATTGGATGGAAATACTGTTGTTGTAGTGTTCAAAGAATCGGGAGCCATAACCAGTATGAGCCGTGCCGATGGCTATATCGAGATAGCCGAGAATATTGACCTGATGGAGAAGGGCCAGGAAGTAGAAGTGACGCTGTTTTAGTGAAATCTCCGAGTCACACTACCTAAAGGGTAGCCCATGGGGTGTGAACGATAGGGTTTAGCTGGAAACGGCTGAGCCTCCCGTGTTTGGAAAGGAGAAACCGATGATTTCTATCTGCTATCGAATAGCGCTTTCTTCGACGGCGCGCCGTTTCTTGCTCCGCTTTTGCTATTTCTTTTGCTACCACCTCGCTGATTTTCATTGCGGGTATTCTGACATCTCTCGTAAAGGGGGCGAATTATGACCAGGATTCGATTTTGGAAGAGGCTGGATACTATCGAGATAGCGTTTATCGCGCTAGGCGCGCTTATCGTGCTCTTTGTTTTCATTCCCCCACTCAAAACGATATTCTCTTCTTCCCCGGATACGCTCTGGAATACGCTGCTTGATGAGAAAGTATACTCGTCTATTCTACTCACTATCCACGCTGCGCTCATAGCTACCATCATAGGGCTTCTCCTCGGAGTTCCCCTGGCTTACGTTCTGGCAAGGCATGAGTTTCGGGGAAAGAGATTTCTGGAAGGGCTCATTGATATACCCATTGTCATGCCTCATTCCGCAGTTGGCATTGCCCTTCTCTTCGTCTTCGGGTCGAATTTCCTCATGGGCAAGTTTCTGAACAGCATGGGAATCGGCTTCGTCGATAAGCTTAGCGCGGTTGTCATCGCCATGATGTTCGTCAGCATCCCCTTCCTTATTGATTCGGCCAAAGAGGCCTTCAAGGCCGTAGATGTCAGGCTAGAGAAGGTGGCCAGAACCCTAGGCGCCTCACCGTGGAGGTCATTCTGTCGAATTTCGCTGCCTTTAGCCTGGAGGGGTATCTTCTCTGGCTCGGTGCTGATGTGGGCGCGGGGGTTCAGCGAGTTCGGAGCCGTATATGTTGTAGCTGGTCACGTGTCCTTCTTCGGATACCACCCCGTAACTGCTCCTATTCTGGTGACTGAGTTGTTCGAGTCTCCTGGCGGGTTGAGAGCCGCCCAACCACTGACGGTACTGCTAATCCTGATCTGCCTCGTTGTCTTCATCGTGCTCAGAACCATAGCCTATGGAGGAGCAAAGGCATGATTATGATAAAGGACCTGAAGGTAGACCTGGGCGATTTCCTGCTTCGCGACATTAACCTTGAGATCGAACGGGGTGAGTACTTCATCATCTTGGGACCTACCGGAGCTGGTAAGACCGTTCTTCTGGAGGCTATTGCTGGGCTCTACCCCGTTCTTGGGGGAGAAATCTGGATTGAGGGCAGGGAAGTAAGCGGTCTCAACCCTGAGAAGAGGCGGATTGGAATAGTCTACCAAGACCAGGTTCTTTTTCCTCACCTTCCGGTGGAGGAGAATATTGCCTTTGGGCTTAAGGCGATGGGGTGCCCCAGGCAAGAGATAAAGCCCCAGGTGGATAGCATAGCCCAGGTATTGGACATCACTCACCTGCTTCGGAGAAGCCCACGCACCTTGAGTGGTGGAGAGAGCCAAAAGGTAGCCTTGGCCCGGGCCTTGGTTACTGATCCAGCGGTGCTCCTGCTTGATGAGCCCTTGAGCGCTATAGACCCTGAGACCAGGGAGAGGATACAACAGGAACTGGCTGAGATACACCGCCGGTTAGGGGTAACCACGATCCATGTTACCCACGACTTTGAGGAGGCCATAGCACTGGGCCATCGAGTCACTGTGCTGAATGATGGCCAGATAGTCCAGACAGGAATCCCTGAGGATATCCTGCGCCAGCCGAACTCAGAGTTCATTGCCCGCTTCGCCCTATCCCGGAATATCTTCGCCGGCGAGGTCAGCGATGTGAGCGATAATTATGTCTCCGTCGACATTGGCGGCGTAAAGCTTATGGGAGTGACAGAATTAAGGGGTAGGGTGCACCTTTCGCTCCGCCCTGAAGATATCCTCATCTCCAGGGAGCCACTCCCTTCCACAGCGAGAAACTCCCTTGAAGGCACCATCACTGATATTGCCAACAGGGGAGCGGTGATGCATATCACGGTAAGCGTACCCCCCGATTTCGTCTGCCTCGTTACCCGGCAGGCCTTCGGGGAGCTGGACCTAAGAGAAGGAGCAAAAGTATGGATTACATTTAAGGCTTCAACAATCCACATCTTCTAGAGAAGGAGGTGCCAATGAAAGGTAGAAGAGCAAGAATCGCCTCAATTACGCTGGCTCTGGTCTTGCTCCTAGCACTGACGGTTGGCTGTGCCAAGGAAGGGGAAGGGATTTCACGAACAGAGACGTTGACGGTTTACCACGCGGGAAGCCTGTATCAGCCATTCCAGGATTTGGAGGCTGAGTTCGAGAGCGCTCATCCCAATGTAGATGTCCTATTTGAGTCTGGGGGAAGCGCCAAGATGATAAATAAGGCAATAGCTAGGGAACAAGCTGGTGAGCTACCGCCTGATATAGTCGCTTCCGCTGACTACACGCTTATTCCTGATAGGCTATATGAGCCTGGGTACGCCAACTGGTGTATTGCCTTCGCTAGAAATGCGATGGTGCTTTGCTGCCGTGACGGCGCACCCGGCGCGGAGGACATATCGAAGGGCACTCGCACATGGTATGACGTCCTCAGAAATGACCTCGTGAAGTATGGGCACAGCAACCCTGATGATGACCCTTGTGGTTACAGGACTCCGATGGCAATTCAATTGGCTCAGAAGTACTACCATGACGAAGCTGCTGCCTTCGGCCTGTCTGCCGATCCCAATGCTGACGGTCTTTATGATGCACTCATCCCGGGCACTGAGTCTGAGAGGGGTAGAGTGGGTGGCACGAGCGAAGCCAGGCCCGGCGGCAGCGTGGAGGTCGTGAGGTCTAAATCGGTTGAGCTCATCCACCTGCTTGATTCGGGTGACTTGGACTATGCTTTCGAATATCGCTCCGTAGCTGTGCAGGAAGGATTGAAGTTCATCGAGTTTGATGACCACATCAACCTCTCCAAGACTGGTGAAGAACTCTCTGGAGTAGAGGACTTCTACAAACAAGCCTCCGTACAGATTGTCGAGGACGCTGGCCCTCCTCCCACCTACAAGACTGTGAGTGGCAAGTCCATTGTGTACGGCATTACCATATCGTCTCACGCCCAGAATCAGGATCTCGCCGCGGACTTTGTTATACTTCTCCTCTCCGAAACTGGGAGGGGAACATTTGAGGTAGAAAACGGTCAGCCCTTCCTTAAGCCGCCGCTGTGCGACCATCATGGGAAATTGCCGGCAGTTATAAAGGATGTGCTTGCGCAGTAGCAGACAAGTTCATCACATACAAGGTGTGTAGCCTGAGGACACGCTGCTAGCCAAACACCACGACCTTTGTTTCGTCAGACAAAGATGGTAGAATCTCGAGCAGAGAGCCCTTGTACACAAAGGAGGCAGGTAATGTGAAATATAGCATTTGCAGCGATACATTCCCTGGGTGGGAATTGAAGGGGATATTCAGCTACGCAGCAGGACTTGGTTATCATGCCGTGGAACTTGCCCCTTACTCCTTCTGCAATTCGGTTGCGGACGTTCCTCTGGAAGACAGGGAAAGGATCAAGAAATCCGCCGAAGAGGCCGGCATAGACATAACCGGCTTGCATGCCCTGTTCACTCCTATTCCCGGTCTGAAACCCAATTTCGCCTGTCCACCGGGCCTTCAACTGAACAGCCCAGACCCAAACGTCCGTCTGAAGACGAAAGAATACCTGAGCGAACTCATCAGATTCTGCGGAGCGGTAGGAGGCAGGAATGTAGTACTGGGATCGGCCTCAGCGCGGAACGTGCTTGAAGGGATAAGCTACGACGATGCCTGGGCGTCCGCCAGGGACATCTTCCGGGAGTGTTCGGAACTGGCCGGCAGATTTGAGGGCAATCTGTGCATAGAGCCCATACACGCTCCCTTAACGAACTTCATAAACACTCCAGCAGAGGCCGTCAAGATGATAGAAGATGTCGGGCATCCAAACTTCCGATGGATACTGGATACGTTCGCCATGAACCTTCAAGGGGTAGACATACCCGAGTCCATCAAGGAATACGGGCACTCTTTGGCCCATGTGCACCTCAACGATGACAACAAGAGCTGGCCCGGTTCTGGTAGCATAGACTTCAGGTCTATTGCCAGCGCACTCAAGAGCATCGACTACGGCGGCTATGTATCAGTGGAAGTCTTCGACCTATCACCCAGCCCGGAAACGATCGCCACTGAAGCTCTCAAGTACCTGAGAACCGTGTTCGTATAGAGCCCTGGCCCACCTTGCCTTACAGGGCTGGCTCACCCACATCAGGGCAAAAACAGTTCTTTACACAGCAGGATTAAGTGCTACAATAGAACCATGCGCAAATTGACAAGGAGGTGACTCCGATGAGCATGGGTTGGTATCGGGACTTGATTATCTGCGTCTCAGGGGCGGTGGCAACTGTGGTGCTCATCGTGGTCGCAGCGCTACTATGTTCGCTTCATCGCAAGATTGGTGCTGCACTAGCTTCGATGGAGGCCACTTCCGAGAAGGCGAGGTCCGCGCTTGCCTCCATAGAGGCAACCTCAGACAAAGCGAACTCTATACTCGACTCGGTGGACACTGTCTCTACTAGCGTACGAGGCCTCTCGTCATACGTCAGGGAGGAGATAGTCAAACCCATGGTTCAGCTGGCAGCTCTGGCGCAGGGTGTCCGTCAAGGAATTGATGTAGTCAGCAGGTACTTAAGGAGAAAGGAAGGAGGAAGTCATGGCTGATAAAGATGGAGGGCCTGGATTTAGCGCTGGCTTCATTGTCGGAGCAGTGATCGGTCTGGCCATCGGGTTTCTCTACTCCCCTCGGCCAGGGGAGGAAACACGAGAACTGGCTAGGGAAGGAGCAGGGAAGGTCAGAGAAAGGACAGTCGAGATCCTTGCCAGGCTTGAAAAGACTGCTTCCGAGGCAATGAAGACGGCACAGGCGAAACTGGAAGAACTGGAAAAGGTCGCACAACGTGCGGCCGCAGCCGCCGAAGAGGTAGAGAGGACTGCTGCCGACGCAATGAAGAAGGCACAAGAGAAACTCGAAGCGCAAGGAGAAAAGCAAACCGGGTAGTTCTCAAGCCAGGCACAAAGCCAACTCGCTATCCAGGCCAATCTGAACAGCTCCACAAGCTGTAGCATGCCGAAATCCGGTATGGGCAGGATCAGTATGAGTTCTCCGCAGGAGGCAAATGTTGCGCAGTGAGTCTATCCCATGGAGTAGGTGAGGCTGAGTTTGAATACGGCAAGGGATACGCTCAGGAAATACTGGCATCTGATACTCCTCATAGCAGTCATAGTCAGCGCCTTCTGGCTGCTCTTTGCTTTGAGACAGGCGATCCTTCCCTTCATCCTTGGCCTGGTGCTTGTCTACCTCTTACTTCCGGTCATCTCGTGGGCTGAGAAGAGGCTGCCCCGTCATGACAGGTGGTTGCAGGTCAAGCGCACGTCGCTGATTGTACTATTCCTGGTATTGATCTTCGGGCTGGTGGGCCTCTTTTTCTACTTCTTTGCCACGACACTCATCGGCAGGTTCTCCACTCTCGCAGAAAATGCGCCCCATTTCGTATCACAGGTTCTCACTACACTACGGCAATGGGCTGCCGGCCTCAGCCAGTTCTTCCCCATCGAAATTCAGCAGCAGGTAGATGCTTTCGTCCTACAGATGGCGACAATCATAGGCAACTCTATAAGGGACGCCTTCCTCGAATGGCTCCCATCCGTACCAAGCTTCTTTCAGTCGCTCCTCAGCCTCCTGTGCCTGCCTATCTTCCTGTTCTATGTATTGCGGGACTCGGAGAAGCTGAGCAAGGGATTCTATTCAGCTTTGCCACCGTGGCTGGCTGAACATGCCAGGAATATCCTGGCTATCGTCGGAGAGGTACTTGGCCGATATGTGCGGGCCCAGCTACTGCTCGGCTTCATAGTGGGCTATGTTTGCTTTATAGGACTGTTCGTTATGAGGATAAAATTTGCGCTGTCGCTGGCGATTATCGCCGGCGTCACCGAGCTCATCCCCATACTGGGGCCCTTGATTGGGGGTGCTCTGGCCTTAGTAGTCACCCTGGCGACAGCCCCGGAAAAGGCCCTCTGGGTGCTGCTCCTCTACGTGGTGGTTCAACTGCTGGAGAACAACCTGCTCGTTCCCAGAATTCAGGGCCACTACCTGCGTATACATCCTGCTGTCGCCCTATTTCTGCTTGTATTGGGAGCCTATGTCGCCGGTTTCTGGGGGATTGTACTGATTGTCCCTCTTGCTGCCACCACTGTTGAAATCTACAGATACCTGCGCCGTAGCGCCACGAAGGAGGGAACTGCACAACTTCCTCTTACAATAAACTGACCTTGCTGTTCCCCAGAAGATGATCAATCTGACAGCTTTTCTACGCCGGAACAAGGTTGACTTCGAGTTTCTCGAAAAGAGATCGACCCACCATGCCTCGGAAGCATCAGATGCCAGTGGCATTCCCTTGGACAAGATTGTGAAGACGCTTGTTTTCGTTGACCAGGATTCCAGGCCGCTAATAGCTATCGTCAGGGCTGACTACAACGCCAGCAGGCACAAGCTTGAGTCCTGCTCACGCTCGAAGTCGGTAAAGATAGCCTCCGACGAGACCGCGGAAAAGGCTACCGGCTACCCTACCGGGGGAATACCGCCAGTAGGCCACAAGAAGAAGCTGCCAGTGTATCTAGACCGTGCGGTGTTGAAGAACGAGTATGTCTGGTGTGGTGGTGGGACAAGAACAAGGTTGGTCAAACTGAAGGTGGAGGATATCACCAGGCTGGTTGGCCCGGAAATATGTGACATCTCAGCATGATAGCCTCCGGTGCACTCGTTGACACCCAGCGAATAGTAACTATAGGAAGGGTTCTTGGTTCTCGCGCGAAGTGATATCCGCCGCTTGCTAGAAGCAACCCCTCCAATTGTGGAAGGCCTGCTGAATGCCGAAGAGCAGGTACAGCCTAATGGCGTTGACCTCACCTTGAAGGAGATTGCGTCCTTTTCCTCGATGGGCAGCCTGGGCTATGGAAACGAGGCGAGAACGCTCTCCGACAGTTCTCCTTTGGCTCTCGACAGCCTCGAAGGCATTCACCTGCCGATGGGTTGCTACCTGGTTACGTACAATGAAATCGTCCATCTTTCTAAGAACATCATGTGTCTGGCCTTGCCGCGCTCCAGTCTGCTGCGCTGCGGTGTCAGCGTTCACACGGCGGTTTGGGATGCCGGGTACTCTGGGCGTTCACAGTCCCTCTTGGTAGTGTATAACCCCAACGGGTTCCGCCTGTACAGAAACGCGAGGATCGTCCACTTAGTCTTCCTACGTCTCGAGCGAGAAGTCACTCAAGGGTACCAGGGCATGTTCCAGGGAGAGGGCACCTAAGCCTAGCGGTAGCGACGCTGGATGTCACGCCCTTAATTGACCTTCTCGAGGGTCTGCCAGCCACCCTGCGAACTATATAATGATCTTTCTCGATAGTGATTGCATTTGAACAGCTTGCACCACCTACCGTGATACAATACGACCCGGAACAATAGGTCAGGAGTGGTTGTGTTGGACGAGAAAAGTCTGGAACTGCTCGAATTTCACCGGGTCAGAGAGATACTCGCTGACTTCACTTCCTTCTCAGCCAGTCGCGAACTGGTGATGGCGCTGCAACCACTTTCGGATCGTGATCGGATTTTGCTGCTCTTGAAGCAGTCAGCCGAAGGCCGACGACTGCTATCACTCGAACCCGACTTCTCCATCGGTGGGGTTCTTGATGTACGCAGAGACGCGAAGATGGCGGCACAGGGCAAGGTTCTGGAACCCAAGACACTGGTTGAGATCCAGCAGGCCCTATGTGCTATCCGTCGCTTGCGCCTCGCCATCGGTGGGCTCTCAAGCAAGCTTCAGTTGCTGTGGAATATGGCCGAGGGTATCGTTGAGCTCCGCCAAGTTGAGAGGAACATCGGCAACTGTATATCGCCTGTCGGCGAGATTTTGGAGTCAGCTTCCCCCAAGCTGGCCATGGTCAGGCGCCGACTGACTACGGCACGTCAAGATTTGATAAAGCATCTTGAAACCATTATTCGCTCACCCAGAGGCCGGAAGATCGTTGGGGAGCCCATTGTTACCGAAAGAGAAGGCAGATATGTCATCCCAGTGAAGATTGAATTCCGAAAAGAGATAAAGGGGATAGTCCACGATCTGTCCAACACAGGAGCCACGGCGTTTGTTGAACCGTGGGTCACCGTCGAGCAAGGAAACGAACTCCGACAACTCGTCACGGAGGAGCAGCATGAGGTGGAGAGAATTCTCACAGAACTGAGTATCGAAGTAGGAGCACGTGAGGCCGAGATATGCCAGAACATAGCCCTGGCGGCTGAAATCGATGTCGCGCTGGCAAAGGCGAGATATGCCCATCACGCCGGGGCAGCCGAGCCCATCGTTAACGGCTGCGGCGAGAACTCTGACGAGACAACTGCTGCACAGATGGGCATACTCAAGCTCGTTGAAGCGAGACATCCACTGCTGGTGGGGAAAGCCGTGCCCCTTTCGGCAGAGATCGGGCGCGATTTCTCCGGACTCGTTATCACCGGACCCAACACAGGCGGTAAGACAGTCGCACTCAAGACGATCGGACTACTTGCACTCATGGCCCAAGCCGGTTTGCCTATTCCTGCCTCAGAGAAAAGCAGCATACCTGTCTTCGACGGTGTGTTCGCTGATCTCGGCGATGAGCAGAGTATCGAGCAGACCTTGTCCAGCTTCAGTTGGCATATGAGCAATATCCTGCGTATCACAAGGAATGCCACACAAAGGAGCCTGGTGCTTCTAGACGAACTGGGCGCAAGTACCGACCCTGTCGAGGGATCCGCCTTGGGTCGCTCCATCCTGCTCTATTTCCTGTCCCGGGGTGCATTCGTAGTAGCTACTACACACTACAGCGACCTGAAGGTCTTCGCGCACATAACTCCAGGGCTGCAAAACGCTTCGCTTGAATTCGACCCAGCGACACTGGCCCCCACCTATCAGCTGACTGTAGGTCTTCCTGGAGGCAGCAACGCGCTGGCTACGGCCTCACGCCTGGGGTTACCCCCTGAGATCGTTGACAGGGCAAGGGAGATGCTCCCAGAAGGTACACGAGACATGGAAAATATCCTTGCCGGCTTGATGAGTGAAAAGCACAGAATTGAAGCCCTGCGAGCCAACCTGGAAGAGGAGAAAGGCGAAGCAGAACAACTCAATAGGGAGTTGAGTAATGAGCTCCAACAGCTGAGGGTTGAGGAGCGGAAGGTCATCCAAGAAACGCGTGACGGGGTAGTTCAAGAAGCAGCCCAGTTGCACAGGGAAATTCGCCGCTGCGCGTCCGAGCTGCGCAAGAAGAAATCGAAGGAGCAAATGGAGCAAGCGAAGAAAGCATTGGCCTCCGTGCAACAGAGACTAGATGGCGAAATCTGGCAGGCGAAAACGGCCCCGATGCCTGAGGAAGACGTAGACGTGGCTAGCGTCAGGGCAGGCGACACGGTGCGCCTTAGACAAGTGAACGTGGAGGCGAAAGTCCTATCGCTGTCTGAGAGAACGATGCAGATTGAGGTTCAGGTAGGGCAAACCAGGCTCTGGCTTGGACTTGATGGTGTAGAGAAGGTTACCCCATCGCCTGACCGAGAGCCTCCACGAGTTGTCCCATTGAAGAGAGACCTCGACGCGGGAAGAGTCGGACCCGAGCTCGACCTCCGGGGAAAACGGGCTGACGAGGTGGAGTGGGCAGTTGACAGCTACCTGAATAGCGCCTGGCTGGCTACTCTCAGCGAAGCCCGCATCATTCACGGTTTTGGCACCGGCACGGTGCGCAGTATAGTAAGGGAGTTCCTCTCCACACATTCATTGGTCAGGTCCTTTCGGGCTGGCGGAAAGGGCGAAGGCGGTGACGGCGTAACAGTCATCCAGCTACAGGAACACTAGACTATCCCTGTATTATCCTCACCCAGGCCGAGGGGCAATTACCAGGCACCTACCCTGCAATCAGCTTGCTTCGCGCAGAGAGCCTCACGGCCCTTATCAAGAGGAATACAATGCAGGCCAGTGCCAGGAGCCCGAAACCAGCTGCCACGATGAACACCCAGTTGGTGCCAAATTCGCCTCCCACGTAACCCAGCATGCTGGCAGCGAATGAACCACCACCCATTGCGCAGAAGAAATAGATTCCATAGAGTCGACCGCGCCAGGCTGATGGGCTATAGTCAGCGATAAGAGCGTTGTAGACTGGTTGTCCCATGAAATGGAAGAAGGCAAAACCAGCGGCGGCACACAGAAGTACTGCCCCTTCGCTATTCCCCACCACAAGAAGTAGCGGGACAGTCGCGAGTGCTGAGATGAAGGCTATACCCTCACGCCGCCTCCGGTCTGATAGATAGCCACCGAGAAACTGCCCGACCACTCCAAAGACAAGCGCCACGGTGGCGAATGAGCCAGCTATCAGAACGCTGTCCCAGTTCAATATGGTTAACTGAATTCGCTCGCTCAAGTACAGAGGCAGGAAAGTGACTGCTCCCCGGTATATGAGGCCATTCATAACAGACGCACAAATGATGAGTAGCAAAGGCACCAGGAATGGCCGCAGCGCGTCCTTGTCGGTCTTGGCCCTAGCAGCAGGTTGTCGAACCACAGGGATCTCCGCACGATTGGAAAGGAAGAACAGGAAGGCCAGAACCAGGGCGGGCACAGCGAAAATGAAATATGGGGCTCGCCAACCCAGCACGGAGGCAATAGCTCCAGCCAGTATGGGCCCAAAGGCAAGCCCCAGGTTGCCTCCCACGCCCATGTATCCGAAGCCCGAACCTCGGTTAGTGGCTACTCTAGCGACAAAGGCAGAGCCCACAGGATGGAAGATACCCAGCGCAAGCCCCAAGAGCAACAGGCCTACCCCCAGGATACGGACGTTGGGAGAGAGGCCGATGACGACAGCAGATATCCCTATCCCCAGACAACATAGCATCAGTAGCCTTGTTTCGCCCATGCGGTCAGCGAGAACTCCGACAGGTAAGGCCATTATGCCCAGAGCCAGGCCAAAGACGTTGGCCAGGATGCCCAGAGCAAGTAAGCTTGCCCCGAATTCATGCGCGATGGCAACCAGCACAGTTCCGTAGGTCAGCTCAACTACGTGAACCAGCCCATGGCAGACATAGGTATATCCCAGCGCCTGTCTCTCAAAGTTCGTCATGTGTTATGTCAACAACATGTGGAGGATCGCCGTGTGAGCCTGCCGTGTTAGAGTTTGTTCCTGCGCGTTCTCAGCTAGCTTGATATGATCCAGCAGCCACCTGGACTGAAGTGGTGCCAAAATCCAGGTCATAGCCTGAAACAGTTAGCTGTGCTTTCGTCTCATCCGAATAGGAGAGGCAACAAAGGCAAACCCTAGCTTCGGCACAACTCTACCGCAGAGCCTCATGTACCGGACACACAAGTCTTCCTGCGCCGCGAACCTCTACAGAGCTATCCGGCCTATCTTGCCAGCCAACCACCATCGACGTTTATTATGGCTCCATGCACATAGTCTGAAGCCGCTGATGCCAGAAAAACAACCACCCCTTGCAGGTCTTCGGCCTCCCCCCAGTCACCAGCCGGGATCCGATCAACAATCGCTTTGTTGCGCACCGGGTCTTTCCTGAGGTTCTCCGCGAGCCTTGTAGCCATATAGCCAGGAGCAATTGCATTCACATTGACTCCATACTTGGCCCACTCGTTAGCCAGTGCCTTGGTCAATTGCCCGATACCACCCTTGCTGGCAGAATAGGCCGGAACTGTGATTCCGCCCTGGAAAGTCAGCATCGATGCGGTGAAGATTATCTTTCCTGATCCACGAGCTATCATATCCTTCCCGATCTCACGGCTCAGTATGAAGTGGGAGTTAAGGTTAACCTCTATCACGTTGTCCCAACCATCATCGGGATACTCCGCAGCAGGCTTGCGGAAGATCGTGCCTGCATTGCTAAACAGGATATCAATAGGTGGGTTCTCTGCCTTCAGCCGAGAAATAAGCCTGTACGTGGCCTGTCGGTTCCCGAAATCGCACTGGTACCCTTTGAACTTCCTCCCCAGCGTGCTGACCTCTTTTTCAAGCTCGCTGCCAGATTCCTCCATGGTAACGCTGACGCCTATGACGTCAGCGCCAGCTTCAGCAAGCCCCAGAGTTACGGCTTTCCCAATCCCGTGTTTCGCCCCCGTAACCAGGGCTACCCTTCCGTCCAATCTGAACTTGTCCAGAATACCCATTCAGTTCCCTCCTATTGGTTCCTTAGTCGCTGCACTTCAATAACACTTTCATAAAGTTGGCGCCTCTCTCAATCTCTTCGAAAGCACCCTGCGTCCGGTCCAGTGTGCGAACGTCCGAAATAAGCCGGTCTAGAGGAAGTGCCTTTGACGCTACCATCTGTATCGCGGTCTCAAAGTCTTCATAGGCGTAGTTACGAGCGCCACGAATTCTCATCTCCCGCCACAGGATCTGTCGCAGGTTCACTGGTACCGGGTCAGCGAAAATAGCCACTACCACAATACGGCCCTGAGTCCTAACAAGCTGACTCATCAACTCAGCTCCAGCCGCTGAACCCGTAACTTCGAACACCACGTCCGCGCCTGCCGTAC
Source organism: Dehalococcoidia bacterium (assembly GCA_034430415.1). Taxonomy (GTDB): domain Bacteria; phylum Chloroflexota; class Dehalococcoidia; order GIF9; family AB-539-J10; genus JADFUZ01. The sequence goes on along the minus strand of DAOUEN010000012.1, from coordinate 28,346 downwards.
GTGTCTGCTCCTCCACATAACCTGGCACGTTAGTCTCCAGAGGATTCATTGCCTCAAAGCCCAGTTCACGTGCCAGCTCGATCCGGAACCTGTTGATTTCGAGGACAAGCACCCGGGCACCCCTCGCCCTCGCCACCAGAGCATTAAGTATGCCAATAGGCCCTGCGCCCTGCACTACTACATAGTCTTTGTCGGTCACCTCTCCGTATCGCACATCGTGGCAAGCTACCGCTATCGGCTCGATCATAGCCGCGTGTCTCATATCAACCGTCACAGGCAGATGATGCAGGGTGTGAGCCGGGATCGTCCACCACCCCTGGAACGCCCCCGGCGAGTCAATACCGATGAAGTTAATGTGAGGGCAGATATTGTAGTGGCCCAGTTCACAGGCAGGACAGTTGCGGCAAGGGTCCAGTGGGCGCACCACAACCTTGTCACCTACGCCAAAGCCTTCCACTCCCTCACCTAGTTCGACAATCTCACCAGACATCTCATGGCCAATAACCTGGGGCAGCTTTAGCCGCTTGTCCATGTGTCCCAGATAGATATGGTTGTCCGTGCCACAGATCCCAGCATAGGCTACCTTGAGCTTCACCTCCCCTCGCCCAGGGGCCTTCGGTTGAGACTCACCCACACTGAATGTCTTGTTTCCCTCATAGTAAGCTGCTTTCATACATCCTCCATTTGAGCGATCATCGCCGCGGCACTATGCGTCTCATGAGCCACTGCCCAGTATTGTGACTCTAAGAACCCTCCAAGTCAAGGCTGCGGCTACCCGATCCCCGAGACGAGAATTCGCCCGGCTGTGCCCTTCCCTTGGGAACTTAAGTTGTGACGGTGTGTTGTTGCCGGGCTGCCATGGCGTGGGTTATCCGGTCAATGATTATCGCCAGCAATACGATACAGAGCCCGGCCTCAAAGCCCTTTCCTATTTGAATACGGTTGATAGCCAGCAAAACCTCCATGCCCAGACCTTTGGCTCCAATCATGGAAGCAATGACCACCATGGCCAGAGCCATCATCGTCGTCTGGTTAATACCCACCATTATTGACGGAATGGCTAGTGGAATCTGCACTTCAAACAATATCTGCCGTGAGTTCGACCCGAAAGCCTGGGCTGCCTCCACCACGCTGTGCGGCACCTGTCTTATGCCCACGTTGGTCAGCCGGATAACTGGAGGCACGGCGTAGATGACAGTGGCGAATACTGCTGGAACCTTACCCAGCCCGAAAAGCATCAGCGCTGGAATAAGATAGACGAAGCTCGGCATAGTCTGCATCCCATCAAGAATAGGTCTGAGCACGCGTTCTACGATGTTCCTCCGAGCCATGACAATGCCGGTGGGAATGCCCACCACAAGAGAGATCACCACCGAGGCAACGATGATGGCCAGTGTCATCATCGCCAGGTCCCAATAGCCAAAGCTGCCAATCAACACGAGAAACGCCGCCATGATTAACCCTGCCCACCACAGGCGCATCGCGCGCCATGCCGCAATCCCTACCAGTACAACAACCACCGTCCACGGCAGCCACAGGAAGAACCGCTCCATATTCAGCAGAACAAACAGAATAGCATCGCCAACAGCATCAAATCCCGCCCCCCAACTGGTCAGGACCCAGCTCATTATGACGTCAACCCATTCTCCCAGCGGGACTTCAAGTAGTTGAGGGAATTCAACCACGAGCGTTCTCCCCCTTGCTGCTCTCTGCCTGTTTCTCGCCTTCTTCCTGTTTCTGCTCCATCCCCACCTCTTGTCTCTGAATCATGCAGCTCAGTATTGTGCTGATGTGTATCTCTCCCATGAACTTGCCTTTGTCATCAACGACGGGAATGGGATAGCTCGTAGAGGCTGCTAGAGGAAAAAGCTCTTCCACCACCATATCAGCACTGCAGGCAAACAAGTCTGGTTCTAGGGCATCCTTAAGGGAGTTGCCCTTCTTCTTGAGCAGACCTGCGAGCCGCTCAACAGTCACCAGCCCGAGCAACTTGCCCCTGCGGGTTACCAGGAACACGTTGTCCAGACTGGTCGTCTTGAGTATGTGAAGAGCCGCCTTGGGACCCTGCCACTCGTAGAGCAGGACGTTAGGTTGCTCCATGATAGTCCCGGCGGTCAGCACCTTAGCCGGCGAGGCATCCTGCACGAACTCGCGCACATAGGCATCGCCGGGTGCCGTTATCACCTCCTCTGGCGTGCCGATCTGAATAATCCCGCCATCCCTCATTATGGCGATGCGGTTCCCCAATTTGAGTGCCTCATGCAGGTCGTGAGTTACGAATACTATGGTCTTCTGAACCTCCGCCTGTAGTTCACAAAGCTCGTCCTGCATCTGCCGGCGAATCAGAGGGTCCAGGCCGCTGAAAGGCTCGTCCATGAGCAGTATCTCGGGCTCAGTCGCCAGGGCCCTGGCTATACCCACCCGCTGTTGCATGCCCCCGCTGAGGGCGCTGGGGGGATAGCTTTCCCACTCTCTGAGTCCTACCTTCCCAATCACTTCTCGGGCGCGAGCATAGCGCTCCTCTTTCTCCACCCCTCTGACCTTCAACCCGTAGGCCACATTATCGATTACACTGCGATGCGGGAATAGGCCGAAGTGCTGAAACACCATGCTCGTAGTATGGCGCCGCAGTTGCATCAATTGCGCCTCATCATAGGCGCAAACGTCCTCCCCGTTGATGAGTATCCTGCCCGCCGTAGGCTCGACCAAACGAAGAAGACAACGAATTAGCGTGGACTTCCCGCTGCCCGATAGCCCCATGATGACAAAGAACTCACCCCGCTGGACATCAAAGGATAGATCCCGCAGCGCCACCACACAGCCCGTTTCCTCCAGTATGCTCTCCTTGGTAGCAGACCGCCTATCCGAACGGAGAAGCTGTTCGGCGTTGGGGCCAAAGATCTTCCACAGCTCCTTGACCCCGACACAAACCTCCCCACTCGGTGCGGCGGCATGATTCCCCAAAGCTATGCTCTCCTCTGGGTGAAACTCACGCTAATGGCTAGGGCAGAGCCGCCTTCACCTTGCTGGCTACGTCCGCTGACACCCACTTCGTCCACACGGACTCGAATTCCTGCAAGAAGTAGATGGCTGCTCCCATTGCGTCGGCCTCAGTCTCCTGCATATAGGCCAGGACCTTGTTGTTCTGAGCAGCGGTCGTTTCATAGCTCTTCAAGAACTCCACCGCGTCAGGCGCTCTATCCGTAAGGCCGCTCGTGATTATTATGTTGACTTGAGTGGGGGGAAAAGCACAGCCATAGGTTTCGTTGTCCCACTCCGCCTGATCGAAGGGCGGCTCCTCGACGTAGGTCATGTCCATCAGCCCCAGAACCCAGGTCGGATCCCAGTAATAGCCAAACCACGGCTCGCCCTTTTCATAGGCAGCAAACATAGAACCAGATAGCGCCGCGTCTGAGCCACAAATGAAGTCGTTGTAGTATTCATCCAGCCCGTAAGTCTGGAGCTTCAGGCTGTTTATCTCGGTACACTTCCAGCCCGGAATTGAATTGTGGAAGCGTCCCTTGTCCGGCTGCTCTGGGTCTTTGAACAACTCCCAGTATTCTGACATATCGTCGATCGTCTTGAGGTCAGGAGCAACGGGCTCTATTCCCCGTTCGGCATCGCCTTCGATCATGTACGTGGGCACTAGCCACCCTTGACTGCTGTCAGGATAGTTGGGGCCCAGATCAAGACAGTCTCCCGACTCAATGGCTGGAGTGTATATGGACAGTATATTCTCCGTCCAGCTCTCCATATTTACGTCCACGTCTCCCTGCCTCAAGCCGGTCCAAATAGCCGCTGTCTCGCCAGGAATGAACTCCACCTCATAGCCGTAGCCGTGTTCCAGAATGAAACCGGCAATGCGGTCATGCACAAAGCAGCTGTCCCAACTCAGGTCCCCGAACACAATCGGCTGCTTTTCCGCCGTGGCACAACCTGCCAGCGATAGCGGGATAAGCAGAAGTCCGGTAGCCACTAAGAGAATCTTGATACATACTTCTCGCCCTGTTCTCATTTCTTTTACCTCCTTATCTAGCAAGAAAACCTTTTGTCTTTCGGCTTTTCCGCGCAACACACGTGGCTGAACACCAGAGGGGTCTACAGGCAGGCTACTAGCTTGACAGGTATTTGAAGAATGTGGGGATTGTGTGGTGCATGCGGCACAGGCAGAGGATGACTGGTGAGCGTTTGGTCGTCAGAATGTGTTACTCACGTATCTGGTTTTCCCATCCCTCTAGAATCCTCCTTCCGTTACTCCACCAGCACCTGGGCTGGCAGGCCGCTAGACTGCTTCAGTGACCTCGGCTATTCTATGTGCGCCTCTTTGGCCTTGTCAACCCCTCCTACTTCAGCAAGTGCTCCATAATGATGTTGTGAGCCTGGTGGGCCTTCTCACCACCCCTGAATTCAAAGGTCTTGGGCTCAAGTCCCATGGGCTGAATGGTAAGAGTATCTCCAACAAGGAAGCCGCTTCTTATCAGAAATCCTTTGTTGTCCTCACTGGCCACAGAGGCAATCCGATCGTGAGGTATGCTGACGAGCGCCTTCTTGCTCTTGAGAAACGCCCTATCGTAGTAGATGATTCGCTTGTCGGTGATGCCCAGGAATCCCGTGCCCCTCCCTTTCAAATCGAAGACGGCTCGAATGGTCTCATCCGGCAGACAAACGCCTTCAATCTTCTCCAGCTGCTCTTTCTTGTCCACTATCATGTCTTCAGCATGCACTGCCACTGTTCCACACCTCCTATGTAGTCACATTACTGGACGAATGATATCGCCCGCTGCATTGCTCGTAATATCTTCATTCGGCTACTACCACCCCTTCCAACCCACCTAGCCACTAACCCTGTGATTGGCCAGCTTTTCCAGCGCCAGCACCAGGGCAGAATGATCCAGCTCACTACCCCCTTCTGCCGCAACTGCATTGAATAGTTCCTGCGCTGTAGAAGTATTGGGTAAGCTCAAGCCCAGGCTGCGTGCTGCTTGCAGGGCCAGGTTCAGGTCTTTCTGCTGCAACCGGATACGAAAACCCGGATCAAACCTACGCTTGAGCATCCGCTCGCCATGCAATTCCAGGATGCGGCTCTGGGCGAATCCTCCAAGCAGGGCCTCCCTCACCTTTGCCGGGTCGGCCCCCGCCTTGGAGGCAAACAGAAGCGCCTCGGCCACTGCTTCAATCGTCAGGCCAACCACAATCTGGTTGGCTACTTTGCAGGTTTGACCATCTCCATTGCCACCTACGTGGACGATGTTCTTCCCCATGAGCTCAAAATAGGGTTTGATCTGAGCGAACACCCCTGGTTGACCTCCCACCATAATGGAAAGACTGGCGTTTTCGGCCCCCACCTGCCCACCGGAAACTGGGGCGTCAAGCATCTCTACACCCAAGACAGCAAGCCTCCTGGCGAACTCTTTCGTAGCAATTGGCGAGATAGAGCTCATGTCTACCACAACACAACCCTGCCTGACTCCCTCTGCAACACCGTCTTTCCCAAACAGAACGGCCTCCGCATCTGGAGTGTCCTGTACTATGATGAAGATGATATCGGACTTCTGCGCTACTTCCCGGCTACTGCTACAGGCTACTGCACCCTTCGCCGCCAGTTCCTTGGCTGGTTCCGGCAGCAGGTCATAGACGTGAACCTTGTGACCTGCCGCCAGCAGATTACCGGCCATAGGTTTACCCATTATTCCCAGACCAACAAATCCCAGGTTCGCCATTTCTCTCCTCCTTTGTAGCTATGGATTTCTCATCCGCTGTTTCGAGACTACTTCCTCACCTCAACATTGGCCAACTTCTCCAAGGCGCGGATCAGCGCCTGTGTGCCCTTCTCGCCAAGACCTTCGGCCTCGGCTGCGTGATGAAGCTGATGCACCAAAGCGACCCCGGGCAGGCATATTCCGAGGTCTCCAGCAGCTTCCATCACCAACCGCAGGTCTTTCTGGGCTGTCTTGACCATGAAACCAGGCTCCCAGTCCCTTGCTAGGATCTTCGGTCCAAGATCATCGAGTTGCCACGATCCCGCCGCTCCAGCTTTGACCGCAGAGAACATCTTTTCCATATCCAGTTTTGACTTCGCCGCCAGTGTGAATCCCTCACATACGGCGAGGACATTAAGAGCACCGACTACCTGATTACACAGCTTTGTGCTTTGCCCGACGCCATTCTCATCACCAATATGGATGATACTCCTCCCAAGTACCTCAAGAATCGGCACACATTCTTGGAACACCTCTGCCGGGCCACCGACCATAATAGATAGAATGCCTTCTCTGGCCCCCCTATCGCCTCCACTGACAGGGGCGTCGAGCATCATGACCCCCTTTTCATTCAGCTTGCGTGCGATCTCCTTTGTCACCTTCGGCGACATCGTCGTCATGTCAATCAAGATCATACCCGGACGAGCACCTTCCAGTACCCCGTTTGGCCCAAGCACAACCTCCCACACGTCTGACGAGCCAGTCACCATGGTTATCACTACTTCAGACCTCTCCGCAACAGCCTTGGCCGAAGTCTCAGCCACCGCCCCGTATCCAGCACATTCGTTGATACCGGGCTGGCTGCGATTCCACACAGTCACCGGATAGCCGGCGTCAATCAGATTCCGGCACATGGGCCCTCCCATTATGCCCAGACCTATAAATCCCAGCTTCTTCTCTGGCACGACTACCTCCTTCCGCAGGTGCCTAGTTCAGCGTACTTTTTCGTGAACGCACTGTCTGCCAACGCAGGTTGCCCTTAACTCCAACCACAGGCAGATATTCAGCCATTCATATCTCCCAAATCCTGTACAATGCCCCTCAATCTTGCGAGTTTTCCCTTTTGTTCGCTGCTCAGGCCCGCTTCATACTCAGCGAGTATTCCCTCAATTCTTGCTATGGTCTCTGCTGGATCCAGCCGTCCCTGACCGTGCGGGGAGCCCCTAGTACTCCGTATGATAGCTCTGGTGAAACCACCTGCCCGAGTCACAACGCTCTCCTGTGACGGCTTTGCATAAATGCCAGACAGCAGCAAGTCACCGAACCGTACTATTAGCGAGTCAAAGTGACGAGTGGCCGGGAAAAACCAAGCCACAGGCCCGTCTGTTCTGCCAACCAGCGTATGCAACAAAACGCAGCCGGCGGCATACAGGAAGCACAGCAGGAACACCAGGCAAAGCAGTGACAGAATCAGGAGAACTGAATTGCCAGCAGAACCGACGCCAGTCGCCCCAGAGACGAGAGTTAGCACAAGCCCCAGAACGCCCCACCCGGAAGATAAAATGAAATAGGCGGCAACCCTGTACTCGCTTGGCTCCAGGTCGCTCAGTCTCGTGGACTCCACTCGTATCTCAGCACCACCGTATTTCCCCATAACAAACAACAGTGCAGCGCCGATCAGCGAAATGCCGGCAAGGACTGCAAAAAGAGAAGGAAACAGCATGCTATCTAACCTGGCGAGGGGCTCCGTACCCACCTCTGCCTACGCCTGCACCATCTCTGTCGACCATGCTGTATCTGGTTTTCCTTCCTCCACCTGCTCTGTGGTACACTTGTCCCCTACTCCAGCCCATTATAGTGCGTTTTAGTGATTTTAGAAACATCATGGCTCTATGGACCAAGAGGATCTGCTGCCAATGAGCCGAGTGAAAGGACAAACGAGAATGAGCAGCTAGCTATAGCTTGACTGCAAAGAATGCAGGGAGACGAGAAATGGCCAGGTTGGAATCAGGTGAAGCGGAACTACAGGCTGTACGCATGGTCGCGACAATGATGGCGTCAAGCGCCAGGACAGCCCCTAAGGCCAGAGGCGTTGATGACATTCAGACGGTGCTTGTCGAAGGTGACGATGTCGAAGCTCTGGCTCGCGCTATGGAGGACAAAGCAGAAGAGAAGCCACTCTGTCTCTCCGCCATCTTCAGAAGGGACGCGCGAAACGTGCGGAACTCCGCTTGCGTATTGCTGGTAGGCGTCACCGGTGAGCCAAAGAAAATCGAGCAACCGGTGGATTGTGGTGCCTGCGGATACAAGACATGCAAACACCTGCTAGATGCGAGAAAGCAGGAGGGGAACGATTTCAGTGGTCCACTGTGCATATTTCAGGCAATTGACCTGGGAATTGCCTTGAGTTCAGCAGTCAAGCTGGCAAGCGAACTCAACATCGACAATCGCCTGATGTACACACTCGGGGCTGCGGCCAAGAGACTCCAGCTTCTGAACGCTGACATGGTCATTGGCATTCCGTTATCTACAGGAGGTAAGAACCCCTATTTCGATAGGCAATAGGGTATCCGCGTTACCCTTGCTGCGAACAGGAAGAATGACACCTGGCTGCTCTGGCAAACCCTGCCGGGGCAAGGTCGCCAACCTCTTTGAATAGCACTATGGAAGTACTGGACAACATCCCGGTCGATTTGGATCAACAAGCAGTTCTGCAGCAACTGCGGCTGCGGAAACGCAGCATGTCAGTGGAAAAGACCGTTCAAGAATTGCTCGAGCTAGTTCGCCCCATAGCCAGACCTAAGGCCCTTTACCAAGTCGCCTACGTAGACAGCAAGAGTGAGGACTCCGTACGCATTGGTGGCGTAGAATTCACCAGCCGCGTGCTCAGAATCAACCTGGACAAGGTCGAAAGGGTTTTTCCATACGTTGCAACGTGTGGCACAGAACTGGACCAGATCGCCGTCCCATCCAGTGATCTCCTGAAGTACTACTGCTTGGATACCATAAAGGTCATGATTCTGCGTACGGCTCGTAGCTACCTCAAGGACTACCTGGCGCGGACCTATGCGCTCGGACAGATATCGGCAATGAGCCCGGGAAGGCTGGAGGATTGGCCGGTAACTCAGCAAGAGCCACTCTTCTGTATTCTTGGCGACGTCGAGAAACTGATCGGAGTAAGGCTAACCGATACTTACATGATGCAGCCACTGAAGTCTGTGTCCGGAATATACTTCCCGATTGAGGTAAGATTCGAGAGCTGTCAGCTATGTGCCCGGGCAGTATGTAGCTGGAGAAGGGCACCGTATGACCCCGGTCTAGTCGAGAAATATGCTAAGAGACTACAATAGAAATGAGAGATACCCGCGGCTATCTAGGTCCAACCGAGTAGGTATTTCAACAGCCTGGACAACATAACGCACATCCTTCGTGGTGCCAATGAGAGTTGTGGTGACCGGGGCCTCCGGGCACATCGGCGCCAACCTCGTGCGGGCTATGCTGGAACGAGGGTGGCGTGTATGTGCTCTTGTCCGTGCACATCGCCACCCGATCGACAAGCTGGATGTTGAGACAGTCGAGGGCGATATCCGAAGCCCGGAGTCACTGTACCAGGCGTTCCGCGGCACGGACGTAGTGTATCACCTGGCAGGCTACATCTCTCTATCTGCCAACGAATGGCCCTTGTTACACTCGGTCAACGTCATTGGCACCCGAAACGTGGTCGAGGCATGTATTTCTTGTGGAGTTCAGCGCCTTGTCCACTTCAGCTCTATCCACGCGCTAAGGCAGAGTTCACTGGATATCCCCCTGGGTGAGTCGACTCCGCTGGCGGCATCTCCTGATTGCGCTCCATACGACAGATCCAAGGCTCTTGGGGAAATGGAAGCACGTAGAGGGCTCGAAAGGGGACTGGATACTATCGTTATCAGTCCCACTGGTGTTATCGGCCCATACGACCACCACCCCTCACACTTTGGCCAGGTACTGTTGTCTCTCGTCTACCGCAGGCTTCCGGCTCTGGTCTCCGGCGGGTTTGACTGGGTGGACGTCCGTGATGTGGTGCAGGGAGCCATGGAGGCCCAGGAGCTAGCTCCCACTGGTGCCAAGTATATCCTGTCAGGCCGCTGGACGTCATTGTCCGAACTAGCAAGTATGGTGGCACAAATAACCGGTGTGCCTTCTCCACGGCTCATGTGTCCTATGGGCCTGGCGCGCATTGGTGCCCCGTTCTATGCAGCCCTTGCACGTATGAGTGGTAGGCAAACGCTATACACCACCATGTCCCTCAAAACATTGCGCTGGAGACCAGGTATCAGCCATCAGAGAGCTAGTCAGGATCTGGACTACCAGCCACGCCCGCTTGAGAACACCTTGACCGACACCTTGCGATGGTGGAAGGAAGCCGGTTATCTTCCCAATTCAATCAGGATACAGGACCTCAAATCCATATGAATGAGCAATCGGTTTTTGATATTCTCACTCAGGGGTGGCTCGTCCTCGCAGTCGTGGTTTTCATCGTGTTGTTCCACTTCACCGCCCCCTACGGACGTCACGTACGGAAGGGCTGGGGACCCACCATCACCGGCAAGCTCGCTTGGCTCATCATGGAGGCACCAGCACCGCTTGTATTTGCCACATGCTGCCTGCTGCGCACCAACACAGCCACACTCACCACGCTTGTCTTTCTCACTTTGTGGGAAGCACACTATGTACACCGGGCTTTTGTCTACCCCTTCAGCCTGCGAGGCCAGGGAAGACGCGTGCCGGCTGCTATCATCATCTTGGGGTTTCTATTCAACCTTGTGAACGGCTACTTGAACGGCCGCTACATCTATACGTTCTCCGGCGGATATTCTAGCGACTGGCTTGCGGAGCCGCGATTTATCATTGGAATTGGATTATTCCTCGCTGGCTACACCATCAATCGCCGTGCGGACAGTACACTCCATAGTCTCCGCCAGCCAAAGGAAGCTGATTACAAAGTCCCACAGTTCGGATTGCACCGCTGGATATCCTGTCCCAACTACTTTGGCGAAATCGTCACCTGGATTGGCTGGGCCACTGCAACGTGGTCGCTACCAGGTTTGGCATTCGCCATGTGGACGGTCGGCAATCTTGCGCCCCGCGCCAGAGCTCATCACCTCTGGTATCATCAGCACTTCCCAGACTACCCACCCAAGCGGAAAGCCCTGATTCCGGGCCTGTGGTAGCCGGCCACTACCACTACCACAACCATTCCATCTCTGTCATCATAGCCTAGTGTTCCTTGACTAGGACACGCTACGCCTCAACTCGAACACAATCGGGTTCACCGGATCAGGACAAGCAACAGTGGCTATGCCTGGGCTCTCCTCCCAGGGGAACGAACCGCCAAATTGCAGCACCTCCGCGAAAGGGAAAAGCGCATAGAATGCCCATGAACACATGCCACTCGGTGTCTCCTGTCCGATGGTGAACTCGTCGCCCACTCTGTGTCCTGCTACGCAAGTGCCCTTCTGGGATACGACCCTGGCTATCACGTCAGACATGTTGCCCTCCACAGTACGTCTCACTCGCTCACTCTCGAGCCCAAGATGAATACAGCTCCGGCTAGGGCTGCCACCCAAAACACTGAGGCATGGAAAGTGCCTGTTACATCTATCAGAAAGCCAAAGAGGACGGGCATTAGCAGCGGTCCAATATTGCCCAATGAGGAGATTAGGCCGATAGCAGAGCCAGCAACCGGGGAGAGGCGCTTGTGCTCCACTGGAACTGCAAGGCTGATGGTAGTAACGCCGGTGGTAGTGAACCCAACAAGGAAGAGGCACACAAGCAAAATGGGAAACGGAGCATAGTTGATGCCTACCATGGCAGTGGCTGCTACCAGCCCCAGCAGCCCCACTACTCTCCTCTTATCCCGGATTCTGTCAGACACGAGGCCTACCACAGGCCCTGCCACGAAGAACCCCATGGGAAGCAGAGAAGCCAGTGCGCTGCTGAATTGCTTCATCTCGAGGACCTTGGGCATCCAGGTCGCCAGTGTATCGTAGCAGCCCATTGACGCCACCAAGAAGAGTAGCAATACCCACACATATCTGTCCTTCACCAACCTCTTGAGGTCCTTCAATTCAATGGCCGAGGTAGTTTCGGCTCTATCCTTTACAAGACACAACCAGGCTCCACAGACAGCCGCACTGAACCCGGCATGGACCAAGAAAATCTGCCTCCAATCCATTACCCCCAGCAGATAGGGTGTCAGCCCTAGAGCGGTGGCGTTGCCAGCTGCGAAGCCCGAGACATACACCCCTGTCGAAAACCCTGGCGATTTTGTTGACCATTCCTTTACCATCAGGGACAGACAAGGCATAACCGCAGCCATACCCAAGCCAACAAAGAACTGGCTTGCTACAAGAGGCAAATAGCCAGGTGCAAATGCCCTCGCCACGGCAAAACCTGTGGAAAGCAGCAGGCTTATCTTGGAAACCTTCAAGTAGCCCACTCTGTCGGCCAGGAACCCCCAGGGCAGCCTGAAGAGGATAAGGCTCACCATTGCTGAGGAGAAAATGAAACCGAACTGGGCGTGGGATATCTCCATCTCATCCATGAGAACCGTCGCCATTGGCGCGACACTAAAGAGCAAAAGGTGCAGAAGGAAGGCAAGAATGAAAGAGAACCCGAGCATCATCCCAGAGCGTTCTCTTCTGTTCCTGCTCAGGCTCATATTGATCTACGTCCCTCAGAAGCGCAAAATCCAGTAGCCAACGAGATTATAGGGAAACACACACCTTGAGACAAACACCCAGCCGCGGCGGCACTAGTGGCGCAACAGCCTGCAGTGTGCATATGGTGCGGGAATATGCCTCTTGTCGAGTGCTCGATAAAACATAATAGGTAGATATGGCAAGGCGGTATTTGGTGCTGGCCTTAGGGGTGGTATCCGTATCCTTCGCAGCTATCTTCATCCGTCTAGCGGATGCCCCCGTTCTGGTGATCGCTGCCTATCGCCTGATGCTCGCCTCGCTGCTTATCAATCCCATAGCTTATGCCCGCTCGAGATATGAGCTGCTTCATCTAATCAAAGCGGGTCTTGCCCTGCCACTCCTGTCAGGTGTCCTGCTGGCGCTCCACTTCGTCCTGTGGATAGCCTCACTCAGCTACACAACAGTGGCAAGCTCCGTTGTTCTGGTAACCGCGAATCCGGTCTTCGTCGCTCTAGCATCACACTTCCTGTTCCGAGAGAAGCTGAGCAGGCAGGTAATCGTTGGCATTGCAGTCTGTCTGGCCGGCGCCGCCCTTATCGGCTATGGAGACTGGACGCTCGGCCTCAAACCCCTGTTCGGAGACTTGCTAGCACTGCTCGGGGCAATAGCCGTCGCTGGCTATTACCTGATCGGGCGCAGGCTCCGGCAGACCACTGGCGCCCTGAGCTATGCGTCCATCGTCTATAGTTCAGCGGCGCTGGTGCTGCTGCTTTCAGCGCTCGCCTTGCGTTACCCTCTGCTCGGGTATTCCAGCACCACCTACGTTATGCTGGTGCTCTTGGCGCTGATACCGCAGACTGTAGGGCACTTGTCCCTCAACTGGTCACTGCGGTTCGTCTCAGCCACTCTGGTGGCCATAGCCGTCCTTGGCGAACCTGTCGGTGCAACCGTATTGGCCCTCGCAATATTGCATGAAGTGCCAACACTGACTCAAGTTCTGGGAGGAATTCTCATCTTGAGTGGAATCTTCGTCGCATTCCACAAGAGCAGACTCCAGACACAACAACGATAGACTTCCAAGAGCAGCGCTTGCCTTGACTAATTGGGTATCCAGGCCGCGATTGAGCAACAGTAGCCCAATCCCATTCAACTGGCTATAGCTGCATACAGTCGTTCACCCACAATTGCAGACGTTTCCTCATCCAGATTGATCGAGTCGATAGTCACCACACCTTTGCTCAGCAGCCTGTCTTCGTCTTCAATGCATATGCTGGGTGTGCCTTCATTCAGCTTCCGTGCCACGTCATAAGCACTCTGTCCCAGCACCTTCTGGTCTATCTTCAGTTCGAGCAGAGGGTATCTCCCATCACTATCTCCAGTCACCCGCATTGCCAGCCCGGCTACGCCTTCCAGTCTTTGCTGTATCTTCCCCAGTAGCTGTCTCAAGGATTTCTTCCTCTCTGCAAGTCCTTCGTCGGTGAAGTTCTCCAGCGCCACGAGCAGTCCAATAGCAGCCTCCTTCGTAACTTTCATTCCTCGACCGATGCCGTGCTCTGGCTTGCCATGGAGTTTCCCCTTGGGAATAAGTGAGAGCGGCGGGTTCCACGCCTCAAAGGGTTTACCGGCCATATCCAACATCTGTAGGGCCGCAGACGCAATCAGATCACGCCGCCCGCACAGAATGCCGCTGTCCTGAGGTCCCCGGATACCCTTTCCACCACTGATGCACACAAGGTCAGCCCCCATGTCAATAAACCTATACAGGTTCTCCATAGGCGGCACCTGAGCAGCAGCATCTACAATGACAGGTATGTCGTGTTCTCTAGCTACCTCGACAACATCTTCAAGTGGTGGATGGCTCCCGGGACGCGCGCCATACGCAATCGCCACGGTATCCTTCACGATTGCCGACTCAATATCCCACTTGCTGATGATGTGGGTCTCTTGAGGCGGCGTTGCATCGTTCGGTATACCCACACCCACCAACCTCGCGCCAGCCGCCCGAATGGCATGCCCGTAACCACAAATCTGATGCCACGGCATGATAACCTCATTCGGTATGCCCGCAGTGTCTGGCAGCCTGTTCATCCGGGCCACATCCAGGCCGGCAATACATGCGGCAGTACCCAGGGTGAGCCCGGCGGCCGCCCCACATGTGATGATGCCCGCCTCAGCATGTGTCACTCTGGCTATCACCTTGCTGGCTGCAGCCTGAAGCTCGTCTAGAGGCACTGATACCTTGGCAGCTTCGACCATTGCTTCCACCACTTCCTGCCTCATCAGGGCACCGCCATGACGAGTTGTCGCCCCCGCGACATTTATAATCGGTTTCACACCAAAACGTTCATAGACTGTCATTTGATACCTCCTTGCGGCACCCAAGTCCTTCACAGATCCCCGAACACTTGGGGAGCCTTGTCTTTCATTATCGCTCGTATCTGGTTGGCTACCACCCTGATTTCAGGTAGTGCCCGCTTCGATGTCCGGAGCCTGATAATATGTCGGATCTCGCGGAAATTCCAGCTACATATTATCTGAGTCTCGCATGCGTTGGGGAGAACATAGCGAGCAATCTCAGGCTTTATCCCTCTAGCCAATAGCTCAGCATAGGATGCCCAACAGCTCTTCATCGCTGCCTCAAACTCTTGGTGGGCATAGCTATTGTCTCGAAGCTCAGGCGGCTCAATGTATCTCGGCTCATTCTCTTTAACGTAGCGCTGGCTTCTCTGGCTATAGCTTGCCAGCCTGTGCCTGACGAGTTCATGAGTCAACACCCGACTGGCGCGGATGTGAAACGTAGCGCAGGCATGCTCAATCATGGACTCATGTCCCACCTCTAGCCACTTCTGAATTCGGTCAGGCGCTGTTCCGACTTTGCCCTGTGTGTCCCAGCATAGCCTGCCCGCCGTTTCGATCAGTCTTTCAGCATCAGGGGTGATAGCAAGCAGCTTGACCTCTATATCATATTGCTCGGCCATCCTTCACCTCCTGCGACAACACTTGACAGACCTCACAGCCTGTCCCGAGTATCAGCTCCAGCATTGCGCAAACACAGGATATTATATTGGGAACGGCAGCTACGCTCAACACCCGGCCTTACGAAGCATCGCAGCTGCTCCGCTTGATTTGTGGCCCGGTAACCGATAACATGATCACAAACGTAGCGTTGTTCAGTCCAGCAGGCGCAGGCTCCACAGTCACCGAAAACTAGACTGCGAACGCTAAAGCTGCAGCTGGATTTGTCACTGTAACATGCTCGCGACTTCTCGCCAAGGAGGACCTATGGAGTTTCAGCTAACAGTTGTTGAGGAGAAAGACAAAGTAGGGATCATAGCTTTGAATCGGCCGAAGGTTCGTAATGCCCTCAACTCGCAAATGATGGATGAAGTACTCTGCGCTTTGTGGCAATTCGACGGCGATCCTCATATCGGCGCTGTGATTCTGAAAGGCCTGGGGCCCGCCTTCTGCGCCGGCCATGACTTCAGCGAACTGTCTGGCAAGCCACTTGGTCAGATCCGTCAGACCTTCGGAAAGTCTGTCAAGGTATTACAAACCATGTCCAGCATCGGCAAACCGGTGATCGCGGCTGTCCACGGAATCGCTACGGCAATGGGTTGCGCTCTCGCCGCTGGTTGCGACTTGGTTATCGCATCTGAAGACGCGAGATTCCAAACCCCAGGAGTGAATCTTGGCTTTGCCTGCATTTCGCCTATGGCCGCGCTCTTCCGCTCTGTAGGCAGGAAGAAGTGTCTGGAAATGGTTCTGACGGGGGAGTCCATTGACGCCAATGAAGCGGAAAGAATAGGGCTTGTGAACAAAGTTGTTCCGACAGAGAAGTTGGAGGACACAGCGCTTGAACTTGCTAGAAACCTCGCCACAAAGGCTCCTCTGGCCGTACAGCTCGGAAAACAGGCTTTCTACACAATGGCGGACATGGAACACAATCAAGCGTATGCATATGCTGCGGAGATGATCAGCATTAACGCAGATACGGAGGATGGGCAGGAAGGCATAGCTGCCTTTGTGGGAAAAAGGCCACACGAATCGTGGCAAGGGCGCTGATCCGGCCTTCCCATGTCGCTTTCACAGTCCTCTAACCCAGAAATAGTCCCCCCACCTGGAAGATAAGCGTAGCTGCAACCCAAGCCGTGGCCGTAGTGTAGAAGATGGTGAACAGGGGCCACTTCCACGAGTTCGTCTCACTTCTTATGGTGGCCACAGTGGCAATGCAAGGAACGTAGAGTACGCAGAACACCATGAACGCCAGGGCAGCCAGCGGACTCCAGCCTAGCTGCGTGGCTATTGCCTGTCCGAGTACCCCCTCCCCTGCCCCAAAAAGCGTACCCATTGTTCCAACCACTACTTCCTTGGCTAGAAAGCCAAACAGAAGGCTTACAGCTGCCTGCCATTGCCCGAAACCACACGGTATGAAGATAGGAGCGATAGTCTTTCCAATAGGCTCCAAGGCACCGGAGTAGTTCAGAAGCCAGATGAGTACCACCACGCCAAAGATGAAGGTGCCTGCCTTCTTCAGAAAGAGCCTTCCACGCTCCCACATGTGAGTCAGGACACCTCTTAGGGTGGGCAAGCGATACGGAGGCAACTCCATCACAAAGTGGCTTGAGATGCCACGCAAAAGGGTCTTCCGAAGGCCAAAGGCCATGAGGATAGCCACTGCGGCGCCTACCGCATACATGGAGAAGACCACTAGTCCCGCATGGTCAGCAAAAAAGTAGCCAGCCAGCAACACGTAGATTGGCAGCCGCGCACCACAAGACATAAACGGGTTGATCAAAATTGTGGTGATTCTGTCTTTGGAGTTATCTATGGTCCGGGCCGCCATGACAGCAGGGACATTGCAGCCAAAGCCCAAGACCATTGGTATAAATGACCTGCCATGAAGACCTACCCTGTGCATCACCTTGTCCATTACGAAAGCAGCCCTCGCCATATAGCCGCAGTCCTCCAACACCGATATAGCTATGAACAGTAGGAAAATAGGAGGGACAAACATGAGCACCGACCCAACCCCACCTATCACCCCCTCCGCAAGCAGTGAGCCCTCCCAACCACCAATACCTGAGGCAACGACAGCCAGACGCCCAAAGCCGAGGTCAATCCAGCTCATGAGAGGTGCTGACAGCCTGAAGACAAACTGGAACATCAAGTACATCATCGCCAGGAGCAGAGGAAAGCCAAACCATCTGTTGATTACCAGCATATCAATCTGGTCAGAGAGAGTGAGCCTCTCAATGGGCGGTTTTTTGACGACGTCTTTGACCAGACCGGCAATAAAGCCATATCTGGCATCGGCGATCACCGTCTCAGACTCGTCTGCGAAGATGCTCTCCAAGTGCGCCAGACTTCGATAACTCGCCGTGAGAATTTCTTCTCTATCCACCTTCAACTGCCTTCAAAGCCTCGACTATCTGTTGGTCCTTTTCCAATAGCTTCACTGCGAGCCACCTCGGAGGATACCTCCTCGCAAGGTCTCCTGCACTAGAAATGCGGCCTTCCAACTTAGTGATTTCATCTTCCACTTCTCGGCCGTAGTTGACAATCAACTCGGGTATTCGGATTTCCTTATCAGTCACCTTGGCAATCTCGTCAAGCAGTCCCTGTGTGCCCCGATTGCGGTTGGCTTCCATGGGTACCACAGGAGCTCGAATCAGCTGGGACAGGCGCTCAACATCGATGCGATACCCTCTCGAATCAGCCTCATCCATCATGTTGAGTGCTACTATCAACGGAGCCCCCATTTCCAGAAGCTGCACCACAAGATAGAGATTGCGCTCCAGGTTGGAGGCATCAACGACATCCACTACTGCATCAGGCTTCTCCTCCACGATGAAATTCCGTGCTACAACCTCATCCGGAGAATAGGCAGTGAGGCTATAGACGCCGGGCAGGTCAACGATCCTGATACTACGGCCCTTCCACCTACAGATGCCCTCCTTTTTCTCCACGGTGACTCCAGGCCAGTTCCCTACGTGTTGTCGTGCCCCGGTCAGGTTATTGAACACCGTCGTCTTCCCCGAGTTGGGATTTCCTGCTAGTGCCACAACCATCTCTTTGGGCAACTCTAGACCGTCCTCACCAGTATCCTCATGGTCATACCGTGGCCCAAGGCTAACCTCGACCCTTTAAGGTTCAGAATCACTGGCCCAGGCATCTGGCTGTTCAAGACACTCACCACAACTCCAGGAATAAGGCCCATGTCGGCGAGCCTCCTTTGCAGTCGTCTCCCACCCCTGACACAGGCTATCTGGACTGTCCAGCCAGACCCTACCATAGCCAGCGGCATGAGACCTCTCATAGCTCCTCTATCTGTATGGAGGCTGCATCTTCTTTCCGCAGTGACAAATGATATCCCTTGATTCTGATCTCAACAGGATCACCCAAAGGAGCCACTCGTTCAACTTCAACTTCGCTGCCGGTGACCAGACCCATATCGAGAAGTCGGTGGCGGATCGATCCCCTTCCTCCAAGTCGCAGAACCCTCCCTCTCTCGCCCGGGTTCAACTCGCCCAAGAACCTCTTCACCATTCCATTGCTCTCTTTCTCTTTATCGGATATCCCACTGCCAAGCCTTCTGTGGCGCGCCTTCTGCTCCAATTCAGCTCTCTATCGTCTCTTCCGTTACATGCCGCAAGACGTCTACTATATGTATCTATGGCCCGACCATGGTCCCAATCCTGCTTACTTCATGAAGTCTGCTCACGATGAAAGTAGTACGTGTACCTCTCTGGAGACCTTATCTTCCCTAGTGGGCATGCCTCTACGAACTCCATAAACTCCGTCAGTTTCTCGGTACTCACAGAGCTGATCATATGTTCGATCTTGCAGGCGTCTTCCTCTGCTATGTCCTTATCCACGCCCAGCACTTCACTCAAGAACCGGGTCAAGATTCGGTGACGGCGGATCACACCCTCGGCGACCCTCTTGCCTTCGCGAGTAAGCTCGACATAGCCATATGGCTCATGCACTACCAGACCAGTCGCAGTAAGCTTCTTCAGAGCTGCAGTCACGCTCGACTTCTTAACGTCTAATGCTCGGCTAATCTGGTTTGCCCGGACTACTTTGCCCTGATCACTGAGGACGCCTATGGCCTCGAGGTAATCCTCCATACTCGCGGACTGCTTCTTCACAACGGGTCGTTTTGCTATCACCTTCCGTCACACCTATGTTAGCTTAGTCTAATAAAGTATGGAACAACTAACATCTCCTGTCAAGCATCAACACTTATGGTACTGAAGGAGATGCGACTCCGGAAGAAATCAGCCGCTACCGGCGTGGTGCTTGGCTAGTGACGTCTTCTCGTTTGTCTATGCCTGCCAGCCTGCGGGCAAGGGTCTTCTTGTGCTCCATATCCGTCTGGCGTTCAATCATAACCCTCTGAGCCTGAGGAGACCCGGCTCCGTGCATTGACTCAGTCCGGTAGCTTGGCGCTGTCAAGCCGAAGCTCATGCAGTGTATGAGCGTCAACATTCGCATCCGGTCCTCCGTCGGAACACCAGCCACTCCCTTGAAGTACTTTTCAATATACTTCCCCATCAGCGGATGTCTCAAATCCTTCTCCGAGGGGAGTGTTACCACGGCACCACCTGCGATATCCTCAGCAAGTCTGCAAAGCTCATAGGGAAATCTGGTGACATTCTGTTTACACACGTTTGCCAGCAGAATGTCTGCCTGATAATTACCAGCCGCGGTCTTCCATCCTTCGGTCGAGGACGCTAGGCCACACGCATGCAACGTTTCAACAAGGTGGTTCATCTCTGCAATCTTGTCTCTGATATGCGCCGCTTTGGGTACCCCATTGTATTCCGCCATCGACGCTGTAGCTCCAATGATCACATCACCGATGCCAGGCTTGCAGCCCCCATAGCTCTGTCTGTGATAGCCAGCAAACCTCTCTATCATCATGCTGGAGAATTCAAATTCGCCACACATGAAAACCCTGTCCCAAGGAACGAAGACATCATCTAGGATGGTCAACGCCTCCTGCCCACCGAACATATAATTCCCAACGTCTATGTCCCCTCCCTCAAGCTTGCGCTTGTCGCAAGACTGCCTCCCGTACACGAAGTGCACGCCAGGGGCGTCCGTCGGCAACGCGCAAGTGACCGCGTAATCTTTGTCCTCCTCACGCATTCTCAGAGTTGGCATGACAAGCATTTCGTGGGAATTAACAGCCCCGGTCTGGTTTGCCTTTGCCCCCCTTACTACTATCCCACCGCTCTGTCGCTCCACCACGTGCACGTACATGTCTGGATCAGGCTGGCGACTCGGGCTCAGCCCTCTATCACCTTTGACATCAGTCATGGCACCCTGGATGCACAGGTCATTCTCTTGAACGTATTTCACCCATTCCGTGAATCTCCTGTGGTATTCGGTTCCCCATTTCTCATCGATTTCGTAGGTAGTGCTGAAAACCGCATTGATCGCATCCATACCTACGCATCTCTGGAAACAACAACCCGTCCTCTGCCCCAGCAATCTCTGCAGTTTCACTTTCTTGACCAGATCGTCAGTGCTCTCAAATAGCGACGTGAATCTGTTTGTCTTCTTGCCAGTGAGGATTGATGTTGTGGTGGCTAAGGCTTCGGTTTCGGGTTCGTGGGCCACCTTATAGGTCATAGCGATAGCGTTAATAGATGGTCTGATGACCGGATGGTCAACCCAGTTGTCCACTTTCTCGCCGAAAAGATATATATCCAAATTGAGTTTGCGCAGGCTGTTTATGTACTCTTCTGCAGTTTTCAATGCCATGACGGAATAGCCTCCTTATGCCTTCATTAATGCCAGTCTATTATATTCTTCAGGGCGCTCACCATCAAACAATCGCAGGCTCCGACAACGAGACATCGGGGTTGCCCCTACGTTTGGTGCCCCAGACAGCGAAACTTGCTAATATTGACAATGGTGACAAGCCTCAGTGGTCAATTGGACTCAGCAGTATGTCCAGTACGCAAGCGAACTGGATAGGAAGCGACGAGGCTGGCAAGGGCGACTACTTCGGGCCCCTGGTGGTTGCTGCCGTGCTGGTAGACGGCGCTGTTCTTGGACCTCTCGGACAACTGGGAGTGAAAGACAGCAAGCGACTTGCAGACGCCTCAGTAGAGAGATTGGCTGGGAAGATCAGGGGATCCTGTATCTACGCCATCGTGCCTATAGGACCTGAGAAATACAACCACCTGTATAGCAAGATACAAAACCTGAACCGTCTGCTCGCTTGGGGGCATGCTAGAGCCATAGAGAATATCCTCAATAGAGAGGAATGCAGCTATGCTCTAGCTGACCAATTCGGCGATGAGAACTTCCTTATCAGCGCACTGCTGAGCAAAGGTAGGACAATACAGGTGGAACAGCAGACCGGAGCCGAAAGCAATATCGCAGTAGCCGCAGCTTCGATCCTGGCCAGGGCAGAGTTCCTTCGCAGACTGGCCCAACTCTCAGCGAAATACCACATGAAGCTCCCCAAGGGAGCCTCGTCTGTCGTGATCCAAGCTGGAAAAGAATTCATCACAAGGTACGGAAACGAAAGGTTGAGGGAAGTAGCCAAGATCCACTTCAAGACAACAAGATCGGTACTGGCAGATTAGCTACCAGAAGGAAAGGATGCAGGTAGTCATCGACCACACAAGAGTATCAATAGTCCAGGGCGACATCACGGAGCAGTCTGCCGATGCAATAGTCAATGCAGCCAACCCTGGTCTGATGGGTGGTGGTGGGGTCGACGGAGCCATACATCGGGCCGGAGGTCCAGCCATCCTGGAACAGTGCAAACAGATCATCTCCAGTCAAGGGCCGTTGCCACCCGGAAAAGCTGTGGCCTCTACAGGAGGGAGGCTGAAGGCAACTTATGTCATTCATACAGTGGGACCTATCTGGCATGGGGGTGTCAGAAATGAGGCCAGGATTCTGGCTAGTGCCTATCGCGAATGCTTGAAAGTGGCCGCCGATATAAAGCTGACCAGTGTCGCTTTCCCTTCTATCAGCACGGGAGCTTATGGCTATCCCCTGGTTGAGGCATCAAGGATAGCCATATCCAGCGTGTGCTCATTCCTTAGGGAACGAGCCTCCACAATCAATCGGGTCGTATTCGTCCTCTTCGATTCCAAGACCTACCAAAGCTATTGCTCAGCATTACAACAGGTAATAAAGACAGCGGACTAGGCTGTAGCCCCAGCTGTCTTTCGCGCCGTTATGCTCTTCAACAAGACAGCTCAAGGTAACTGAGATCCGCTTGAACGTGCCTGTACCCTGCACAATACCTCGATTGGCTGCTCAACCCAGCCAGATTTGAGCGGTGCCTCTAGAGCTGGATATAATATGACAGCCACTTAGCGGAGCGAGATTTGCGAGAGTAACGATGTTCAGTCGGTTGGACTCAGCACAGAAACGCTACGACGAACTGAGCCGGCTCATGGCTCAGCCACAAGTAGCTATCGACCCAAACCAGCTGCAGAAGATAGCTAAGGAGAGGGCTAGCCTCGAGGACATGGTCACTGCATACAGGCAATACCAGAAGACATCCAAGGAGCTAGCAGAGTTAGAAGCCCTGCTCGCCGATACTGCAGACGGGGATATGAAAGGCTTTGTCAGAGAAGAGGTGACTACACTGCGACGGCGGCGCGAGGACATCCTTCATCAGCTTGAGCAGTCACTGCAACCCAAGGATCCCAATGATGGTAAAGATGCCATCGTTGAGATCAGAGCTGGCACTGGTGGGGAGGAAGCCAGCCTTTTCGCTGCAGATCTGTTCCGAATGTACAGTCGCTATGCTCAAAACAGGGGCTGGCAGGTAGAGATAGTCGACAGCAATCAGAGCGGCATCAGAGGCTTGAAGGAAGTGGTATTTGAGGTCAAAGGCAAGGGGGCCTTCAGCCGACTCAAGCATGAGCGCGGGGTTCACCGCGTGCAAAGAGTGCCGGCCACTGAGTCCTCAGGACGTCTTCACACTTCAGCAGCCACTGTGGTAGTGCTCCCTGAAGTAGAAGACATCGAGTTGGAGATCAACCCAGACGATATCAAGATGGACTTCTTCCACTCAAGCGGTGCTGGAGGACAAAACGTCAATAAAGTAACCACAGCAGTCCGCCTCACACACATACCCACTGGGATCGTAGCGGTTTGCCAAGATGAGCGCTCGCAAATAAAGAACAGAATGAAAGCGATGGCGGTCCTCCGAGCTAGGCTATTTGACGTCCGGCAGCGCGAACAGTTTGAAGAGATAGAGACCCAGCGCAGAACCCAAGTAGGTACGGGGGATCGATCAGAGAAGATACGAACCTATAATTTCCCCCAAGATCGGGTTACTGACCACCGAATCAACCTGACCCTGCACAACATCAACGGCATTCTAGACGGAGATCTTGACAGGATTATCGACACTTTATCCTTCAGACAGGAGCAATAAGAATAGATCCACCCATGACGCTAGGGGATGCTCTGCGCCTCATTCGGGCTGAACTCGCCGTAGCAAACATCGACTGTGCTACCATCGAAGCCGAGTTACTGCTGTGTCATGCTCTGAAGATATCCAGACTGCAAACATACAGTGAACCTGAGCGTCTCATGGCCCCAAGAGAGATGGGCTATTTATGGCATCTTGCCAAGCGGCGGGTTCTCAGTGAGCCACTGGCCTACATACTACACCGTTCTGAGTTTTGTGGCATCGAGTTTTACGTTGACCGCCGTGTCCTTATCCCAAGACCGGAGACAGAGCTTCTGGTAGCGAAGGCTGCAGAATGTGTTCGCCACCACTCATCTTGGTCAAAGCAGGTCACCATAGCAGATATCGGCACAGGTTGCGGAGCCATCGCCGTCAACCTTGCTCTAGCATTCCCTCGGGCGAGAATCTACGCCACGGATATCTCAGCCTCTGCCCTCCAGGTCGCCCGCCTGAATTGCCATCGCCACGGAGTTGAGGGCCGAGTAGAGCTCCTTCAGGGCAATCTGCTCACACCGCTTCTCGCCAGAGTAGACGCCATAGTGGCCAACCTGCCATATGTCAGAAATGGCGAACTACAAGCACTGGACTCGCAAATACTGAATTTCGAGCCAACCATGGCTATCGCCGGAGGCGACGACGGCTTGGATACACTCCGCCTCCTCCTAGCTCAAGTACCAGGAAAACTCACCCCTCGAGGATGTATGGTTCTGGAGATGGGCCAAGGACAGAACCAAGCATTAACTGCCGCGATTGCTGCCTATTCCCCTGAGGCAAGTGTTGAATTAATCGCTGACCTGGCAGGCACCAACAGGGTGATCTGCGTGCACACCTTCGATAGTAGCAGTCGGCCCATAGCCGCAGCATAAGGGCACCGCACGCCTGTTTCCCCCAGGGAAGAGCCCTACGTGACACGTTGGTCAAGCTCTCGCGGGGTCCACCACCCTTCGAATCCGCTCAATACCTACGGCCTTACCGGTGTCGTTGTCAATTTGCACTACTATGGCGTTGAAGTCCACGGGGCCTTTCCCTACCGACAGGCGGCCAGGGATCTGCGTGAGGAAACGCCCTATCACACTGTCTACGTCATTTCCGATGATCGAACTTACAGGTCCCACCATTCCTATGTCAGTAACATATGCAGTGCCGCCAGGCAATATGTGAGCATCAATGGTACCTACGTGCGTGTGTGTCCCCAGCACAGCGCTGACCTGCCCATCAAGATACCAACCCATGGCCACTTTTTCGGACGTTGCTTCAGCGTGGAAGTCGACAATAATGGCTCTGGGCCGACCTCCGATCTCGGATAGCAACTTGTCCATAGCACGGAAAGGGCAATCGAAATTGCCCATGAAGGTACGACCAATGAGATTGACCACCACGACGTTGTTCTGGCACACATAGCCACGTCCGGGGGATGCTGGAGGGTAGTTCAAAGGCCGAATAAGCGCCAGACCGCCATCTAGACAGGGAATTATCTCCTTTTTATGCCAGATATGGTTTCCTGAAGTGATTACGTCAATACCGAAGTCAAGAAGCTCATGCGCAATGCTCGGAGTAAGTCCCAAACCTCCCGCAGCGTTCTCACCATTGGCTATAGCTACGTCGATATTGTATTCGCGACGCAAGTCTGACAAGAGCATGGTAACCGCAGACCTACCCGGCTTACCTACGATGTCGCCTATCGCCAGTATGTTCAATACCTGATCTTGCCCATCTTACTTGGCATAATCCACTGCTGACGTCTGGCGAGCCACCATCACTCTGATCTGGCCTGGATAGGTCAAGGTCTCTTCAATCTTCTTGGAAATGTCTCTAGCCAGTCTGACTGTGGTCAAGTCGTCAACCTCGTCAGGCTTCACCAGAACACGTACCTCTCGCCCGGCCTGAATGGCAAACGCCTTTTCGATCCCAGGGAAACTACTGGCTATATCCTCCAATTCCGCAATCCTCTTCAGATACTGCTGCAAAGACTCTCGCCTGGCACCAATACGTGAACCGCTTATGGCATCAGCGGCGGCAACAATGAAGCCCATCACACTGGTTGTCGACGCTTCACCATGATGCTCCGCAACGGCCTGAGCTATCTCATTAGACTTGTCCCACTGCTTGACGAGCTTTGCCCCTATCATCGCATGAGGGCCTTCCACCTCATAGTCCACCGCCTTTCCGATATCGTGCAGCAGCCCAGCTTTTTTGGCGGCGCCAGCATCCATCCCAATTTCTTCCGCTAACATACCCGCCAGGTACGAGACTTCCAGGCTATGAAGCAAGACATTCTGCCCATAGCTGGTCCGAAACTTAAGCTGCCCAAGCAACTTGACTAACTCTGGGTGCAATCCCACCACTCCAGCCTCGTGGGCAGCCCGTTCACCTTCACTCCGAATCAGAGCCCCTACTTCGGCGTTCGCCTTCCCAACCACTTCCTCAATACGTGCCGGGTGGATGCGCCCATCAAGAATGAGCTTGCTCAACGCAACACGAGCCACCTCGCGTCTCACAGGATCAAAACTGGAAATAGTGACCGTTTCTGGCGTATCGTCAATAATAAGATCAACCCCGGTGGCCTGTTCCAATGCCCGGATATTGCGTCCTTCGCGGCCAATAAGCCGCCCTTTCATCTCATCGCTGGGCAGGGAAATAGCCGATACCGTGGTTTCCGAGACAACATCGGTAGTACAACGTTGGATAGCACTGGCCAGAATACGCTGGGCTCTCTCTTCAGCCTCATCGTTTATCTTGGCTTCCCATATGCGAACCTGCCGCGAGGCTTCCCCTTCGACCTCACCCTTCAAGCTCTGAAGCAAGCTGTCTCTCGCTTCGTCCTTAGACATACCAGAAAGCGATTCCAGTTGCGCAAGCTGCCTATCCTTGATATCCTGCAGTTCGGCCTTGTGTCCCTCGACTTCTCTCTCTTTCCCATCAAGAACTTGCCCACGCCGCTCAACGGATTCCAGTTTTCGCTCAACGGTCTCTTCCCGCTGGCTCAGACGTTTCTCTGCCTGCTGCAGCTGGTGCCTCCGCTCCCTATTGTCAGCATCGGCAGCGCTCCTGACTCTTCTGGCTTCCTCTCTGGCCTCCAGAAGCAACTCTCTGTGCCTGCGTGTGGCTTCATCTAGTAATCTCTTCGCTTCCTTCCTGGTGCCTAGAATCTGTTGATTGGCCACTATCTGTCTGGCATAGTAGCCGACAAGGGGACCAAGAACAAGAGCAAGTCCGAGCAGAATATATATATAGTCCATTTCTCCTCACTATTAGGTCAGAGTAACCACGCGTAACAATATATGACATCGCAGACCAATGTTAACCCTTTGGCAACCTTACGTCAACCAAAGTAGAAGTAGAAGATGGATAGCAGATGGTACAACCAAGAAGGCTTCACGATACTTAACAACTAAATAGTGGAAGGAAGGTAAACAGTATCTATGCAGTAGGACTATACCTACCGACCGACCTAGGAATCATGGCATATCGCCACGAGACTCCCTAGAAAGGAGGTGATTCAGCCACACGTTCCCGTACGGCTGCCTTGTTACGACTTCGTCACAGTCATCAGCTCTGCCCTCGGCAACTGCCATCCTGCACGAAGCAAGATAGCCCGTCGACTTCAAGCATCTCCGACTCCCACGGCGTGACGGGCGGTGTGTACAAGGCCCGAGAACGTATTCACCGCAGTATAGCTGACCTGCGGTTACTAGCAGCTCCGACTTCATGCAGGCAGTTTCAGCCTGCAATCCGAACTTGCGACGCTTTTTTGGGATTGGCTCCGGATCGCTCCTTAGCAACCATCTGTAGCGTCCATTGTAGCGTGTGTGTAGCCCAGGGCATAAAGGCCATGCTGACTTGACGTCATCCTCACCTTCCTCCTTGCTGTACAAGGCAGTCTCCTATGAGAATTTAACATAGGACAAGGGTTGCGCTCGTTGCGGGACTTAACCCAACACCTCACGGCACGAGCTGACGACAGCCATGCAGCACCTGTGACAGCTCCTGACTGGATACAGGTCGTCCTCCTTTCGGATTCCTACTTCTGCCATGTCAAACCCTGGTAAGGTTCTTCGTGTAGCATCGAATTAAACCACACGCTCCGCTGCTTGTGCGGACCCCCGTCAATTCCTTTGAGTTTTAGCCTTGCGGCCGTACTCCCCAGGCGGGACACTTAAGGCGTTAGCTTCGACACAGAAAGGGTCGATACCTCCCATGTCTAGTGTCCACCGTTTAGGGCGTGGACTACGCGGGTATCTAATCCGCTTCGCTCCCCACGCTTTCGAGCCTCAGCGTCAGAAACAACCTGGAAAATCGCCTTCGCCACTGGTGTTCTCCCCAATATCTACGCATTTCACCGCTACACTGGGGATTCCATTTCCCTCTGTTATTCTCAAGTCCCTCAGTATCAAATGACGCCTTCTGATTGAATCAGAAGATTTCACATCTGACTTAAGGAACCGCCTACGCTCCCTTTACGCCCAGTAAATCCGAATAACGTTCGCCTCCTACGTATTACCGCGGCTGCTG
>DAOUEN010000011.1:0-2953 GCA_034430415.1 Dehalococcoidia bacterium | reverse complement strand
CAAGGAATACAAGGAGACTTTGTATCAGCTAGAGAAGGCCAGGGCCCAGTACCGGCCCAACCAGACCGTGAACTTCTACGTCGACCCGTCGGAGGGACACGACGACTTCTTGATGAGCCTGGCTCTGGCAGCCGAGGGCGCCAGGGATTTCAGCCCCAGGGCAGCAAAAGGAGGCGTGAGAGATGACTGATTTTAATCCATCTCAGTTAGCCAGAATGGATTCCACCCGTTTAGCAACCTACCGCGCCAATCTGGATTTCTACCAGGGCGCCCACTGGCCAACCACGTCGCGCCACCGCCAGCTCGTATTCAACTACGCTAAGGTCTCCGTTGATAAGGTCACCGGCTTCCTCATGCAGGGACTCAACTTCGCTTGCTACCCCGAGGAAGGCACCGACGAGCTTAAGGCCAGGGCCCGCAGCGCCGAGCGGCTCCTCCGGCAGGTCTACGAGGACAACAACCTCCAGCAGCTCGACTACGAGACCGAGATCGACGCCGCCGTCCTCGGCGACGGCTGCTATAAGGTTATATGGGATACCGACGAGAAGCGTATCCGTATCACCGCCCCCGATGTCTCGGGCATCTATGCCTGGTGGCTAGGAGATGACACTTCCAGAGTCTGGAGAGTGGCTTCAAGGTACACCCTCACCCAGGATGAGATTCAGCTCCTCTATGGCCGGGCCATTGAGAAGAAGCAGGCCACCATAACCGAAGTCTGGACCGCCAGTACATTCGAACTTTTCCTGGACAGCGATCTCATGGAGTCCAAGCCCAATCCCTATGGCTTCATCCCCTTCGTTATCTTCTCCAACCTTCGTGAGCCCAAGAAGTTCTGGGGTACCTCCGATATTCCGTCGCTTATCCAGCCACAGCGGGAGCTCAACCGTGCCCTGAGTCAGTTATCCCGCATTCTGGAGCTGTCAGGAAATCCCATCGCCGTCCTCGAGAACATTGAGTCAGCCGAGGACATCAAGGTTCAGCCCGGGGCACTGTGGACGATACCGGAGGATGCTAAGGCTTATCTTCTGGACTTACTGCAGGGTGGCGGAGTCAGGCTCCATGTCGATTATATTGATGTGCTATACCGGGCCTTACACGACATCTCGGAGACGCCCCGGGCCGCCTGGGGAGGCATCGAGAAAGAGCTCTCCGGAACAGCCCTCCAGATTGAGCTCGGCAGCCTTACTCAGAAAGTCACCAGGAAGCGGACTATCCGCACCAATGCCTACCATCAGCGGAACGACATCATACTCAAGCTGGCCGAGAAATATATGAGTGAAAGCTTTGAGCAAATAAACCACCGGGTAGGCTGGGGGCCGATATTGCCCCAGGACACAGCCCGTCAGGCTCAGAACGAGCAGTTACTTGTCCAGGCCGGGGTCCACAGTAGGCGGACGGCCATGGACGGAATGGGGGTCCAGGATCCCGACGAGGAGTTCAACAGGTGGTTAGAAGAGAGGGAGAGGATCCTGGAAATGAACAGGGAGTTCAAGGCACAGTCCACACGTGGTGGAGCGAGGGAGAGAGCGACAGCCGCGGAAATGGAAGTTCCCGACTGAAGTCGGGATCCCGATCGTTGTCGGGAGCCTGAGTAATCCAGCACTCAACAATATTGAGTGCTGGACAGAAAGGAGGAATATGTCAGAAGAAACCCAAGAAACTCAACAAACTCAAGAAACTCAAGAAACTCACGAGGCCATCAAGGCCGAGCTTGAGGAAGAGAAGAAAGCCAAGGCCGCCGCTGACCAAGCACTCAGCGACGTGAGTGCTCGGCTGGCTGAGAAGGACACCCGCATCGCTGCCCTGGAAGCTGAGCTAAGCGAAGCGAAGCAGGGAAGCGGAACGGCTGCCGCCGAGCTCGCCCAGGTCAAGGAAGCCCATGGCCAGGCCGTGGCCAAGTACCTCGGCGCCGTCAGGCTTGCCAATCCCGCCATTCCCCAGGACATTATCGCCGGCGACACCATCGAGGACATAGACGCTTCGCTGGCCAAGGCTACCACCATCGCCGAGTCCGTCAAGGCCAACCTCGAGGCTCAGGCCAAAGAGGCCAAGGTCCCGGCGGGGGCGCCAACCAGGGGCGAGATATCCCTCGAGGGCTTAACCCCCAGGGAGAAGATCGCCGCTGGAATCCAGCAAAAAGGAGGAACTAGCTAATGAGCATATCTTTAGCAGAAGCGAGTAAGCTTTCGACCGATATCCTGCTTAAAGGAATCATCGAGACCATAGTCAAGGACAGCCCCATCCTGGAGAAGCTGCCCTTCATTCAGATTGTCGGTAACAGTCTGAAATATAATCGGGAGAAGACTCTCCCCACCATTGGCTGGTACGCCCCGGTCACCGGCACCTGGACGACCTCGGAGCCCGAGTTCGAGCAGTGCACGGCCAGCCTCTGCGTCCTCGGCGGAGACGCCGACGTCGACAACTTCCTCAAGGCTACCCGGAGTAATATCCAGGACCTCGAGGCCGCTGTCATCGAGCAGAAGGCCAAGGCCCTCAGGAACGAGTTCGAGAACGCCTTCCTTAACGCCGATGGCAGCGGTAATCAGCCCACCGGTCTCTATTACACCATGAAAGGCACGGCCTGGACGGCCGATACCGAGATGGCCGTGGGAGACATCGTTGTCCCCACCGCCGGCCTTGAGAACGGCTTCCGGTACGAGTGCACCGCAGCAGCAGGCGACAAGAAGACCCATGCCACCACCGAGCCTACCTGGCCTAACACCGTGGGCGACACCGTCGTTGATGACCAGGTCACCTGGACCTGCCGCTACGGCAACCACCTCGGCATGGCGGTTAACGGTGCCACTCTTTCTCTAACCAGAATGGACCAGCTGATCGACCTCGTTCGGGGCGGCAAGCCCGACCTGCTCTTAATGAGCCGCCGGTCCCGCAGGAAGCTGGCTGCGCTGGCCAGGGCCCAGGGCAGCAACCTGCAGGTCGGCCAGGGCAAGCT
>DAOUEN010000010.1:0-1798 GCA_034430415.1 Dehalococcoidia bacterium | reverse complement strand
TGCACGGGGCCATGGCCGTGCTGGCGGCGCTGCTGGCCCGTGAGAGGACGGGGCGGGGCCAGTTCGTGGACGTGTCCATGTTCGACGGAGTGCTGTCGCTGATGACGGCGGTGATGTCGTACCACTTCGCCACCGGCGAAGCGCCCGGGCCGGCGCAGCACGCCATCAACGGCGGCTTCCCCTACTACGGCATCTACGAGACCAAGGACGGTGGACACATCACCATCGGGGCCATTGAGCCCTGGTTCTGGGCCAACCTCTGCCGGGCCATAGGCCGGGAGGACCTGGCGGCGGCGCAGTGGGATACCGGGAAGAGGCGGGAGGACACCTTCACCGCCCTGCGGGAGCTGTTCAAGACCAGGACCCGGGACGAGTGGGACGAGGTTCTCAGCGGGGTGGATATCTGCGCCGGCAGGGTGCAGTCGCTCGACGAAGTTGCCTCGGACCCCCAGGCGCAGCACCGCGGGATGGTGGTGGAGCTGGACGATCCGCGCCGGGGCAAGGTGAGGCAGGTGGGCAGCCCCTTCAAGCTGTCGGAGACGCCGCCGCAGATGAGGCGGCACCCGCCGCTTGCCGGGGAGCACACGGAGGAGGTGCTGCTGGAGGCCGGTTTCAGCCGGGCCGACATCCGGGTGTTCAGGGACCGGGGCGCCTGCAATTAGTTGCCGGAAGGTATTGACAGTCGTACAGGCAGGGACTACTATAGCATCGTCTGCGTATTGAGCAGGCAAGCGGCGCGGGAGCAGGGATGGCGACATAAGGGCACGGGGATCGCTCTGGGGGAGTGGTTTCTGGCGCCCTCTTTCTTTTCCGGCAGGCGACTGACATAACATAACGGGGGCATAACTAAAGGAGGTAGCTACCATGGCGAAACACTGGGAAGACCGCGAGTATCTGAAGGCCGGCATCGGCAGGGGGGGTGCGTGGGGGCACCTGTTGTGGTTCCTCGGCATGGTATTTGCCGTGCTGGGAATCATCGCCGGTGTCGCCAACACCCCGCTCGGCCTGAGCGCCACGTCCTGGCTCCTGCTGGCGATTTTTACCATGCTGGCCAGCATAACGTTCTTCATCGGCTGGGCCATAGGGTGGTACCTGCGTAGCGTCGACAAGAAGTAGCGGGCCTGTAGCCGGCCCTTGGCGCGGTCGCCCCTCCGCTTCTGGAGGGGTTGCCGGGTAGCTTTTCGCGCTGCGGACCGTGTCTCCGGGCGCGGTGGTGTTTGGCCGCCTTGGCCGATGAGCCGCAGGTCCGCCTCGGACCTACCGGGTGTTTCTTGGAGTGCCGGGCGGCCTCGAGCCTGGCAGAAGGAGGTATGCGTAGATGGGGTTGCTGAGTCCTTTTCGCAAACAGGAGAAGTCCCGGCCGTGTCCTGTGTGCCACCAGGCGCTCGACGACAAGCATGACGCGCAGTTCCGCATCCCGGTGAAGGGCGGCGTCCTGGCGCTTGCCGACCTGCTCATACCCGTAGGCTGCCATACCCACCAGGCGAGCGACCTGGACAGCTTCGAGACAGAAGTTATCAGCAGGGGCGATACGAAAGCCGCAGCCTCGGAGACCCTCGAGTACCTTCTGGAGGTCGGCCGGGCCAAGGCCGGCGCTCAGGACTGGGATGCCTTCAAGAACAGGATGGCCGGCAAGCACTGGAGCGACTGGAGGCCCTATCTCCGCTACGTGCTCCCGCTCCCCCCGGAGGCCGGGCAGAAGGCACAGCAGTGGGTGGATGAGCGGTATGCCGGCGGGGTGCCGGCACAGACGACGGAGGACTTGATTGGAATGCTCGGGCGGGAGCGGACGATTCAC
>DAOUEN010000009.1:0-9197 GCA_034430415.1 Dehalococcoidia bacterium | reverse complement strand
ACACTGTGGGATATGCGGCTTTTCGCAACCCCTGGAGCAATACCTTTCAGCCATCAGGTAACCGCAAATGCGCCTCGCGCCCCATCCACCCCCATGTCTCTCCGAAGCATAACAAGCGGCTACCGCTCAATACCCTCCCGTTCGAACACTCCCTGATCATATGGATGTTTGACATTCTTGACTTCAGTTACCAGGTCTGCCTTTGCTATCAGTCTCCCCGGAGCCCCACGGCCAGTCAAGACAAGCTCTAGACGCCAGGGCTTCTCGTCAACGAGTCCTAGCACCTCCTCCTCTTTCAGGAAACCATCACGCAGGGCGATATTCAGTTCGTCCAGAACCAGCATATCCCAGGTTCCATCAGCGAAGAGCCCCTTTATGAACTTCATCCCCTTCAGACACTCCCCTCTCACTTCACCACGACTGACTTCCTTGTAGAAATGCGGATGCTTTCGGGCGAAGAAAAACGCATCGATTCCGAGCTTCTGTAGCGAATCGAACTCGCCGTCTCCAAATGACTGGGGATCCTTGAAGAAGCATACGATGCCCACTTTGTAGCCATGGCCCGCACATCGAATCAGCTGCCCGATGGCGGCAGTGCTCTTTCCTTTGCCATCTCCGGTGTATACCTGAACTAGACCTTGCTGCTTCATCTGATCCCCTCAGCGCTGAACAAGAAGACTCAGTTGGCCATCAAGCATAGCCGACGTACCATAGTACAACGCAATCTGGTCTTGAACAAGGCCGGTTAGCCACAAACCGTCACACGATGACCGCCTGATCGACTTCAATTCGTCAGTGGTGAACCCAACTGAAGCGAGTCCTGTATCTCTCCAGTATGGCCACGGTTCTCGCCCCGAACAGACCCAGAAAGACAGCGTTACCTGCGGCATGAGCCGTGTCAAAGGGAAAGCTACTCAACACAACTAGGGCAAGGGTGTTGAGCGTAAGGGGATAGGTGAAGTACAGCCAGAAGTGGACATCCGTTACGAAGCCAAAAACATAAGCCGAGACGATCCCGAAGACCACCAACCCTTTTCTCCCCAAGGAGAACCCCTTGAGATAGCCAGCAGCGCAACCCATCAGTCCCCAAGCAAGCATCTGATAGAGGGTCCAGGGGCCTTGCCCCAGGAAGAAGTTGGAGACGAGGGGCGTCATCGCTCCTACCGTGAACCCAGCTACTGATCCAAAGACATACCCAGAACAGATTATCAGGAAGCTTGAAGGCTGGACGCTCGGAATAGCAGCAAAGGGGATCCTTAGAAAGGCCGACATGGCCGCCAGCATGCTCACCAAGGCTATTTCCTTGGTGCCTAGAGCTACCGATTCAACCCTGAAGAAGAAGGCCAACATGAGTAGCAGAGCCAGCAGGGCTGCCATTAAACCCCAATTGACCACAATGCCCAGTGACGGAAACAGCGCAGGAGAGACGGCGAAACCTACGCCAATGATGAGCGCCAGCCATACGGCAACGCGGCCCCCTTTCACATCACCACCTCCACCATCTCATCAGCGGTCAATATGTCGCCAGGAACACCATACCCTCTAAGAGACTGAGCCAGACGGTTCATTTGAGGCGAGAAAAGTAGCGCCTCCGAAAGCACCTCACGCCTAGAGCCATCCACCACCACCTGACCCTCACTGAGCAGTATCACTCTGTCGACATACCGGGCCACCGTCTCTACGTCTTGAGTCACCAGGATGACCGCTCTGCCATCGTCTCGATACTCGTTCAGGAAGCTCATCAGCTCAGTTTTGAGCCTGTGGTCCATCCCCCTCGTGGGCTCATCCATGACGAATACCTCAGGTTGAGCTGCAAGAACTGAAGCCAAAGCCACCCTCTGTTTCTCTCCGCCGCTTAGGGATCGGGGATATTGATGCCGGTATGGCGTAAGATCGAATCTCTGCAGCATCCGATCAACCACCCGCCCCCTCTCCCCATCCTCGAATTCCGAGTTTCTCAAGGTGAAGGCTACTTCCTCCTCGACGGTATCAGCGAACAAGTGATCGTTTGGATCCTGAAAGACAAACCCGACGCTCCTGGCCAGCTCGGCAACAGTCGTGTCCTTGGTCCTCACCCCGTGTACCCTCACATCGCCCTTTGTCGGCTTCAAGAGACCATTGAAATGCTTGACCAGTGTGGTCTTGCCTGAGGCGTTTCTGCCCATTATGGCCACAAACTCTCCAGGATATATCTCCAGACTTATGTTCCTCAAGGCTGCGAAGTGGCTCGGGTAGATATGATACAGCCCTTCCACTCCGATCAGGGGTTCAGGAACATCTCCTCCAGCGGGCGCCGGAAACCCCACGACCTCCCGGCGTTGACCCTCAGCTCTTCTCTCCTCAGGGGAGCGGCGCTGCAAGACTTCGACCAGGGCTGCTCTACCTTCCTTGACTGTCAGCGGGATACATTTGGGGTCTACGCCCTTGTCCCTCAAGCTCCGGACGAGCTGGATCACTGGCGGCAGGCCGATGCCCATCTCTTCCACCCCACTATCGCTCAAAACTGACCGCGGATTCCCATCAGCCACGATCGCCCCTCTGTCCAGCAAGATCATCCTGTCCGCGTGTTGCACTACCCTGTCCAGCCTATGCTCGACGAGCACTACCGTGATGCCCAGCTCGTCATTCAGTCGCTCCAACACGTTGAGGACCTCTTCGGCACCTTTGGGATCCAGTTCAGAAGTGGGTTCATCCAGTACCAGGACACTGGGATGAAGCGCCAGGACAGAGGCTATGGCCACCCTCTGCTTCTGCCCACCTGAAAGACTGCTCAGGGCTCGATGCCGCAAGTCAGCAATGCCCACCACATCCAGCGCCTCTTCCACCCTTTTGGCCATCAACGCTCTGGAGTAACTGAGGTTCTCCAAACCAAAGGCGATCTCCCGTTCCACATCCATGGTCACCAATTGATTCTCGGGATCTTGAAATACCATGCCTACCTTGGTGGCCAGTTCCTTCGTGGAGTGCTGCAACACATCCAGCCCATCCACTTCGACGGTGCCGCCTATTTCACCACCATAGAAATGAGGTATCAGGCCATTGAGACAACGGCACAGGCTCGACTTTCCTCCGCCAGACGGGCCGGCGATCAGTACAAACTCGCCATCCCCGATCTCAAGGCTTATGCTCGCAAGAGATGGCTTCTCGCCCCCGCTGTAGCGAAAGGTTAGCTCCTCTATCCTAATCAAGGCCCATTCTCTCCTCCAGACGAGCCAGAAAGAACAGCGTGTTCAACAAGAACGCCAGGGCGATCAGCGTGACTACGTCGGATAGCGCAAAGCCGATAGGCTGGTACACGGGATAGTACTCGTATCCTCCGCGACCCAGACAGCGCAAGGCAATGCCAAACGCAGCGGGCGAAAGGGCAAGGCCCAAGGCGGCAACATCCACTCGCCTCATACTCAACTCTTTGTAGAATGTTCTGTCCTTACCGGAACCGAAAGCCCTTGACTCCATAGCTTCCGCCACCTGGATCGCTCTATCCAATGCATTGGACAGCAAGGGAATGGCGACTGCCATGTAGTTCCTGGCTCTGTGGATGCGTCCGCCTTTGTCAAACTGGCGTCCCCTGCATCTCTGGACGTCAGCAATACGCTGGGCATCATCAATCAGCCCGGGGACAAACTTGGTCGACAAGGACATGATCAGAACTGACTTGTAGGGCCACTTCACCTTGAGCAGCGCCAGCATGAGATCGTCGGGATGCACAGTAAACACGAATATGGTGCAAGCAGAGAATATGGCCAACAATCTCAGGCTATTCCCCACCCCACAGAGAATAGCCTCCCAGGTTATCTTAGGAGCACCCACTATAGGCAGCACAACAGGTACTTGATACAGAACATGGGAGCCCTGATTGCCCACCAGCCCGTTCACAACTATGACAAGCACACAGAGCAGAAGAAGAAATTCCGTGAGGGCAACCCATTCCTTCCATACTTTGGCCGCCAAGATCAATGGCAGCGTCGACAGAAACAACAACAGGAGGTACAGCGGATTGTTGAGCAGAAGAGCGACCAGAAAGACGCTGGCAACCCATGCCACTTTGCACCAGGGGTTGAGCCTGTGGACAGCAGTGCCCTTGTCGTCATACCGGTAGCTCAGCACCGAGGCACCTTTATGACTTCCCCGTCGACGACTATTGCGGCACAGGCATAGCGGGCCTCCTCAGCACCACTGACAAGAAGAGCCAGAGCGTCGTGCACCTGGCCATCATCCATGCCTGAAACCACCAAGACCACATTCTCGCACACCCCGATCCCCTTTGGGTTCCAGGGATTCTGAGTCGCCTGTAAGAACCCGCAACCCGATGGATACCGCGTCTCTCTCCCCCGCGAATCAAATACAACTAACCCACCATCCCGACACTCAATGCAGAACCCCAGCCTGGCATTCCCGCCCAGCTCAGATATCAACTCTAGATCCGCGGTCCCCAGCAGAATCAGATTGCACTCCTGCTTCTCCTGGGATGCCAGCTCGTTCATAGCTCGAACATAGACTAACTCAACTCCTAGCCCTTTCAGCCTAGTTGCTAGCTCGCGCGCCCCATCACCAAACCTTTCGCCGTGCGCTATCACCGTTGCCGGGACCCTACCCTGATAGCCGCCAAGGAATGGCTGAGGGAAATCACCAACAATGGCTGGAACAAAAGAGCGGAAACTCCAGCTACGGAAATCCCAGTGCTCCACGTCGCCATCACAGAGCACATAGTCACGCGCACCGAACTTGGCCGACATTCCATTCATGTAGAAGAACCAATCACGCCTGCCCATACCCGTCGAATACTGGGACCCCACCCCATCTATAGCCTCGACGAATCCTCCGCCGTACTTAGTTTCCACCATCGCTACCTCTTCCAGAGCATCGAGCGCACTGGCACCGCTGCGCACCGCTACTCCTTCGTCGAGCACCAGCTCATTGCCCAGGTCCCGCGTAATGACGACCCTGACCTCCGCTACGTCTGAAGGCTGCGCTGGCCCCGGCTGACAGCTGCACCAGAAGACGGCAGTCAAGCACACGGCAATAGACAGTATGAGGCCCGCTCTCGACAGACTACCTTCCTTCGACCCTATCCATTATCCAGTGGAGGACTCAGCAGTCGCTGGCTCGCTTTCGGTCAACGCTGTCTTGCCAGCAACACAAATACGAACACTACCCCGGCAACAAGCGCCGCGATAATCAGAATAGCCACTATGACAGGGGTGTCCAGATCGCCGGCAGAGCCCGATATCTTGCCGATCAAAGCCGATATGCGGCCGGTAAGAGACTGACTGCCGGGAGACGGCGCGCTCGCCAGCACTATTACCGGGTCAACGGCATTCATGGTGACGTCAATGGCGCTGTCGCCGGCCACCGTCGTGGGAAGCAACGTCCAGAAGGTATCACCAACCTTGTAAGCCTTCACATTATGGGGGGCAGAGACACCGGTGAAACGCAGCGTGAAGCTGCCGCTGCCCTGCGGGGTAACGACATAGGCCCCTTCTACAGTGAAGCCTTTGGCAGTATGGCCCAGTTCCTGAACAGGATACGTCCCAACGGAAACGGATGATACCTGTGGGGACAGACTCACCAGTTCCACGTTGGTAAGGGCTCCGATGTTGAACGGCACGAAATTGGCGGTGACGCTCATGTTGAAGGACATGGTCACAGTAGCCGGGTTGTCGCTCCCGAGAACGCCCCCGGACCAACTGCTGAACACGTATCCCGGGGAAGGGGTGGCCGTCAGCTGGACTGCGGTGCCGTCGGCATAGCCTCCCGAGGGCTGGGGCACATTCAGCCCAACAGTACCCCCGTTCGAAGGGCTGGCCCTGGTGGTAAGAGTGTAGAGACCAGAAGCTGAGGCGCCGGAGACTTCCAGAGTCACCTCTACCTTCTCCGTCTTCTTGCTGGCGTCGGGGTCCCGAATCGTGATCTCAGCATCGTATTCGCCCTCGTCCAGACCGGAAATATCCACGGAAACGTTAACGTTGCGCTTCTGGCCGGTGCCGGTGGACTTGCCTTCATCGGGGTCCAGGTCGATCCAGTCGGCATCAGCGCTCACCGACCAGTCGAGCGTGCCGTCCCCGGAGTTCCATATTCTCAACGTCTTGCCCTGTGGGTCTCCTCCACCTTCATCAGCGATAAAGGCCAGGCTGGAGGGGCTGAAGTCTATTGTGGGCTCGTCCTCCCCCACATTCCCTTCAATCTCCAGTTCCACGGTGATTGTCTCCGGGCTGTTGTCCGCCTCAGGGGCTTCAATGGTAATAGTAGCTTCATGGTCGCCTGCATCCAGGTCAGAGATATCGACGGACAGGGTGACTTCGTCGTGCTCTCCATCGGAGTCCCCGTCCGCGGGATCGAGCTCAAGCCAGTCTTCGTCGCTCTCCACTGACCAGGAAATCTCGTCGGTACCCGAGTTCCATATCTCCAGCATCTGGTCTGGAGGATCATCTCCATCTTCCTCAGCAGCAAAGCTGAAGCTGGAGGGGTTGTAGGCTACGGTCGGCTCATCCGCCGCCTCCCCAAGCTCCAGGCTAACGTCAACCGTTCGCGGGCCGTTCTCAGCATACGGAGCCTCAATGGTAATGGTGGCATCGTACTCTCCTTCAGTCAGCCCTGAGACATCCACCGATACGGTAACATCGTCTCTTTCTCCCGTGGAGCTGCCGCTTGTGGGGTGCAGAGAGAGCCAGTCTTCATCGCTCTCCACCGACCACTCGAGCGTGCCGTCCTCGGAGTTCCATATCTCCAGGGTCCTGTCCAGAGGGTCTTCCCCGTCCTCGGTGGCGGAGAAGCTGAAATCCTCGGGGTCGAAGCCTATTGATGGCTCGTATTCCGGCTCGGTGTCCTGCACCGCAACAGGATAGGGTTCGCCAAGAAACGCCGGTATGGCATAGGCCGTCATCCAGGGGTCGGGATTGCCAAGATAGTCGTCGAAGGAGCCACCGGGGTTCTGGAAGCTTTCCAGGTCATCGAGAGGCGTAAATCCGTTCTTGGTCCAACCGGCACTTGTGGGATTCTGCCCCACAGCCACAATAGCATCAATCGCCCAAGAGTCAGTGCCAGGGTTGCTCGCTCCCCACGAGTCGAAGCCGCCATTGTCCATCTGCTTGCCTTTCATATACAGCAAGCCATCCGCAACAGCGCCTGAACCTGAACTCTCACCAGCAGCCACCAGGGCCATGATCGCGGCCGCGGTATCATCAACATCCGTACCCCATGACGCCGCAACATCGTAACCCCACCCACCGCCAGATTGCTGGCAGTACTTGATGAACGCCACGCTGTCTTCCACAATATCCGATGCCGCGCTTTCGCCAGCGGCAATGAGAGCCACGACTCCCCAGAAATCATCACTGACCAACAACGGGTCACCAATCTGGCCGCCACTGTACTCACTTGACAACAGATCGACAAAATCAACGCCGCCGAAATCGCTGGGGTTCTCACCGGCAGCAACGACTGCCTGGATCATGCGGGCGTAGTCACTGGCGGAAGTGGCCTCGTCAGCGTGAGCCGCGAGATAATCAACAATCGATGGATTGCTGCCCACCTTCCAGTCAGCAGGGTCCTCTCCAGCGGCGGCTATGGCCATCACCACCCACGCTGAAACCTCAAAGCCTCCTATATCACCATTACCTGTCTGCTCATCCCGCAGAAAGACCAGAGCAGTATCAACCTCGGTGTCCGATGGGCTGTAGGGGTAGGCCAGAACCACCGCGGGCAACAGCGCCGGCACCAGCAAGACAAGCACCAGCAACGCTATGCCGACGAGGCCGAGCCTCCTCTTGATGCTCCTCATTCATACCTCCTCTGTCAGCGGCACCTCAGCAACGGACCCCGGTCCCAAAACAACAGACCGCCTACAGCATACAACTTTGTTTGATTATAGTCAAGTCCACTTGCCTGCGTCGCCGCCGGAATCCTAGCTGTCTTCCCACAATTGCAGCCATCCGAGTGAGCAGCAGTACCCCGGGCCTCCAGCGACTCCACCACCAGTCTCGACAGGCGGCAAGTCATGTGGCGGGTTCACATTCCCCGGACGTCGACGGACTCGACATACGGCTGGGCAATAATCCGGAACTCCTCGAGCTCTTCCCCCGAGTACGGAGACAACTTCATGTAGGCCGGATCTAGGGTCGGCCTATCAGCCCTGTATTGCTGTAGGTAATAGCGCCGCGCACCTTTCATCAGCCTGGCAATAGCCTCTATGTCCGCTTTCTCAACCAGACCCGGCACACAGGTTGTCCTGAACTCGTATTCAATCGACGATCCCATGATGATTCCTATGGACTTCTGTATTCTGTCGACGGCGACCCTTCTGCCCGCACCCGCGTGATACTTTTCCAGCGATGTCTTGACGTCCATGGCAACATAGTCTGCCAGTCCGCTCACCACTACTTCCCGCACCATGTCGGCGTCATAGCCATTGGTGTCCACTTTAATCGACAGTCGGGTCTCTCTCAACCTTGCCAGAAGACGCGTCAACTCCTCCCCGTGCATCAACGGCTCACCGCCTGTAATGACGACGCCATCGATGAAGCCTCTCCTGCGTCCAAGAAGGTCAAGCACGGAGTCCTCGGACATGGAGGGCAAGGCCCTGTAGCCCTCCACAAGGCTTACGTTCTGACAGAAGGGGCACCTGAAATTGCAGCCCCCCAGAAACACGACTGACGCGATCCTCCCGGGGTAGTCAATCAGGGAGACTCCGTGCACACCGCAGATCTTCACTGAGAAACGCCCAGCCTTCAAGACACGCCAGCGGCCAACTCATACCCCACTCTCTGTCTGAACTCCTCGCGCTTGCCGTCATTCCACTGCTGGACGGGCCTGAAGTACCCCACCACGCGAGAGTAGATTTCTGTCTCTTCCCCACACAGAGGGCACTGAGCGCACTCCCCGCTGATATACCCGTGCGTATGACAGATGGAGAAGCTGGGCGTCAGGGTGAAATAGGGCATCCGCACGTTCTCCGTGATCCGCCTCACCAGAAGTTTGCAGCCTTCGGGATCATCAATCCTCTCCCCCAAATAGCAATGGAAGACCGTACCACCAGTGTAAAGGCTCTGAAGCTCATCCTGGTGCATCAGAGCATCAAAGAGATCGCCCCCGTAATCCACAGGAAGGTGAGTGGAGTTGGTGTAGTATGGCTGGGCATCTCCCGCGGTAACGATATGGGGAAAGCTCTGCCTGTCCAGCCTGGCAAGCCGGTAGCATGC
>DAOUEN010000008.1:0-2869 GCA_034430415.1 Dehalococcoidia bacterium | reverse complement strand
AGTTCAGGCAAGGTCGTGTCGGAACGTTGAGCCCTACCCTGGCCCTGCTGGTATCCATCGCCGCAATCCTGATTCTGCTGAGGCTGAAGCTACATCCGGGCCTGGCAGTCTTCGCGGGAAGTCTCCTCATTTCACTTCTGCTCCTGCCAACACGCTCCATACCCGAGCTTATGGGACGGACGCTGGTGGGCTACCAGACCGTCAGGCTGCTGGTGATAGTCATCTGCGCCCTGACCCTGAGCCGCCTGATGGATGTGAAGGGCCTGCTCACCAGGCTGGCAGCCGCGATGGAAAGCATAGGCCCGAAGCTTGCCATGCACCTGGTTCCTGCTGTAATAGGCATGGTGCCCATGCCAGCCGGAGCCCTGGTTTCAGCCACAGCGGTGAAGGACCTGGCAAAGAGAATCGGCCTGACTCCAGAACAGGCTACCTTCATCAATTACTGGTTCCGCCACATATGGGAGCTCTCGCTGCCCGTCTATGCCTCTGTGATAACAGTGAGCGTGGTGCTTTCCGTGCCTCTTTCCTCGGTTTTCCTCACGCTCTTGCCCTTGACCGCTCTGGCCACTGTGTTTGGCAGTATTTCCAGCTACCGGATCCTGCGCCCCAAGAAACCCCAGGCTGCTGCCAAGAAACCTTCAGCCAGAATTGCCCATGAACTACTCAGGTCCGCCTGGCCTGTCCTGCTGCTGGTCACGCTGGTGCTGGTGGGGCTGGATGCCATGATGGTCCTTCCTCTGGTGCTGGGCCTCTGCGTCGTGCAGCAAAGGGCCACCTGGCCCGACATGGAGCAGTCCTTGAAATACGGGCTCAACCCCAGGATATTGCTTCTGCTCTATGCCGTCATGCTATTCAAGGCGGCAATAGAAAGCTCCGGTGCCGCACATGCCCTCTTCACTGATATGGAAAGCATAGGGATGCCGGCTGTAGCCATGCTGGTAGCATTGCCATTTCTCATAGGCTTCGCCACCGGCCTCAGCCTGCCAGCTGTCGGTATCGCCTTTCCGCTCTTGCTTCCCTTCATGGCCTCGGACGGCGGTGTCAACAGCCATGCTCTGTTTCTGGCCTACGCCAGCGGCACTGCGGGCTATCTCGTGTCCCCTATTCATCTATGCCTCGTCCTATCGGCGGAGTACTTCAAGGCCGTCCTGTCAAAAGTATACAGGTATATCCTGCCACCCCTCCTGGCCACCCTAGCTACTGCGGTCATCATCTATATGGTAGCTGCCTGAAGGCTTTGCGCTGTTCCGGCAACTTGGCAGGGGCAGATAGGATGACGCGGCAAGAAAGCCCCAGTTTTCCTGCTACAATGTGCCAGTGGCAGCCTACATAGAGCTGTACCATAGCGGCGAGCTCAGGTCGCTGGTGGAGGCGGCCACGGCGCTGTTGCAGAGCTGCCGCGTTTGCCCGCGCCAATGCGGAGCAAACCGCCTTCAAGGCGAACCCGGCGAGTGCCGCACAGAGCGCCAGGCCATGGTATCCAGCTATGGCCCTCATCTCGGCGAGGAGCCGCCACTGGTGGGGCGGCACGGGTCGGGCACCATCTTCTTCACCAACTGCAACCTGCACTGCGTGTTCTGCCAGAACTACTCCATAAGCCAGCTGGGCGAAGGCGAAACGGTGAGCAAGGAGGAACTGGCCGGCATGATGCTCTCCCTCCAGAACCGGCAGTGCCACAACATCAACCTGGTGTCGCCAACGCACGTGGTGCCCCAGATTCTGGAAGCACTCGAGCTAGCGATAGCACTGGGATTGCAGTTGCCCCTGGTATACAACAGCGGCGGCTATGACTCACCGGAAACCCTACGCTTGCTCGACGGCATCGTGGACATCTACATGCCGGACATGAAGTACGACGACGCCAGGGCCGCCGAGGAGCTATCGGGTATCAAGAACTATCCCTCCGTGAACAGGGCCGCAATCAAAGAAATGCACCGTCAGGTCGGAGACCTGCAAATTGATCGGGATGGGGTAGCCCAACGGGGGCTCCTGATACGCCACCTGGTCTTGCCCTCTGGCCTGGCGGGAACAGAGGCCATCGTCAGGTTCATCAGCCAGGAAATCTCTCCCGATACCTATGTAAACATCATGGCTCAGTACCGCCCCTGCTACAGGGCATCTGACTTCCCTTCCCTGTCCCGACCTATCTCCGCCGCGGAATTCCAGCAGGCCGTACACCTGGCCCATCAGGCAGGGCTGCATCGGCTTGACAGGGACCAGTTTCACAGAATGAAGTGAGTACAATGGAAGCAGACATACACCGCGCGGCACAGCTAATGCTGGCGTGCAAATACGCTGTCTGCCTGACAGGGGCGGGTATCTCCGTGGAGAGTGGCGTCAGGCCTTTCCGCGGTCCTGACGGGCTGTGGACTGAATATGGAGAGCCACCGATGGACGGCTATCAGAGATTTCTCGCCGACCCCGAGGGGGAATGGCGGCACCTCGTCAACAAGGACGGCTATATCGGGAAACTCCGCGAAGCGC
Source organism: Dehalococcoidia bacterium (assembly GCA_034430415.1). Classification (GTDB taxonomy): domain Bacteria; phylum Chloroflexota; class Dehalococcoidia; order GIF9; family AB-539-J10; genus JADFUZ01. The sequence continues at coordinate 385 of DAOUEN010000008.1, read as the reverse complement.
TTGAGGCAGCCAGGCCCCACGCCGCACACTACGCTCTGGCCGAACTCGAGGAACTGGGAATCCTGAAACACCTCATCACTCAGAACATCGACAACCTCCATCGCGCCGCCGGCAGTCAGAACGTGGCCGAGATTCACGGCAATTTCCTCAAGGTGCGATGCATCCAGTGCGGCTCCCGTTACGACCTGGGCGCTGTATCGCTGGAGACTCTCCCTCCACGCTGTCCCAGGTGCAGCGGCATAGTGAAGACCGACACGGTGCTCTTCGGCGAGCCGATCCCTTCAGATGTCATGAAGACATGCCAGCGGGAAACGGACAGGTGCGACTGCATGCTGTCGGTGGGAACCTCTGCTTTCATCTACCCCGCAGCCGGCCTTCCCCTGGA
>DAOUEN010000007.1:0-27131 GCA_034430415.1 Dehalococcoidia bacterium | reverse complement strand
AGAACCGCTACGTCGGCCGCACCTTCATTCAGCCAGACCAGAGACTCAGAGACCTCGGCGTCCAGCTTAAGTTCAATCCCCTCTCCCAGGTGATCTCCGGCAAGCGGCTGGTGGTCGTTGACGACAGCATCGTTCGCGGTACCACCACACCCCACGTCGTCAAGCTACTCAGAAACGCCGGCGCCAAAGAGGTCCACCTCCGCATCTGCGCTCCCCCTCTTTGCCATCCCTGCTTCCTCGGCGTCGACATGGCCACTCAGTGGGAGCTTATCGCCAACAGAAAGACCATCCCCGAAATCAAGGACTTCCTCGGGGCTGATTCCCTCGGCTACCTCACCGTCGATGCGCTGCTTCGGGCTGTCAGCTTGCCCAGAGACCTCTTCTGCCTCTCCTGCTTCACCGGAGACTACCCCATACCAGTCCAGATGGGAATGGATAAGCTGGCCACGGAAATGCCACTTCAAGGGGAGCTTGTTGGAACCCAGGACTAAACAGAACTATGCTCTTGCTGGCGTCGATATTGAGGCAGCCGACAGGGTAAAGGCCTCTATCGCCAGGCAGTCAAGACCCACGTTTCGGCCCCAGGTACTGAACTTCGGCTCCTTTGGCAGCATGTTCGAATTCAAAGGATTTGACGACCCGGTCTTGGTATCCAGCTGCGATGGAGTGGGTACCAAACTCAAGATAGCTTCGCTTCTGAACAAGAACGACACCGTAGGAATTGACATTGTAAATCACTGTGTCAACGATATTCTCTGCTGCGGGGCTGAGCCGCTCTTCTTCTTGGATTACATCGCCATGGCTAAGCTGGCGCCTGAACAGGTTGAAGGCATCGTCAGCGGTGTGGCTCAAGCCTGTCAAGACGTCGGTTGCTCACTCATCGGAGGTGAAACAGCCGAAATGCCAGGTATCTACTCTGGGGAAAGCTACGATCTGGTCGGCTTTATTGTCGGCGCGGTAGAGAGAAAGAACATCATTGACGGCAGTTCCATAGTGTCAGGTGATGTCATTCTTGGCCTGCCGTCATCCGGTCTGCACACCAACGGCTACTCCCTGGTGCGAAGAGTGTTCAGCATCGATGATAACCCTTCCTGCCTGTACAGCTTCCACGCCGAACTGGGGAAAACCCTGGGGGAGGAGCTGCTGCTGCCCCACCGCTGCTATTACTCCTGGCTCAAGCCACTCCTGTCCCTCATCAAGGGCCTCGCTCATATCACCGGCGGTGGGTTTGTCGGGAACATACCTCGCATTCTGCCTGAAGGCCTCGCTGCCCACCTTGACAATGGTTCCTGGGATATCCCCTCTATCTTCGGACTGGTGCAGAAGACCGGCAGCGTGGAGGAGGCTGAGATGTACCGGGTATTCAACATGGGAATAGGCATGACGGTCATATGTTCAGATCAGGATACAGCGAGAATCAAGAAGGCCCTGCCCCAGGCGAGGGTCATCGGTGAAGTAATAGAGACAAAGGGAGAAGAGAGGGTAGTCATAGACTGAAGGAGGAGCTATGCGAGCCATAATAAGTGTCTCAGACAAATCAGGCGTGGCTGACTTCGCCCGAGGCCTGCGAGAACTGGGCATCGAGATATTCAGCACCGGCGGCACCAAGAGATCGCTGGAGGAATCGGGAATCAAGGTCCACAGCATCTCAGAGCTCACGGGTTTCCCCGAAATCTTGGGTGGCAGAGTGAAGACCCTGCATCCTGCGGTGCATGGTGGTATTCTGGCGAGGCGTGACTTGCCCGAGCACCTGGCTGAATTGGACCAGAATCGCATCGGCACTATAGACTTGGTGGTAGTGAACCTCTACCCCTTCGTTGAAACGGTGACCAGGGAAGGGGTCACTCTGGACGAGGCAGTGGAGAACATTGATATTGGCGGGCCAACTATGATCCGCTCAGCAGCCAAGAACTTCTTCTCGGTTCTGGTAATCGTGGATCCTGCGGACTACGACCAGATTCTGCAGAAGCTGCACCAGGGAAACATGGATATAGAGGAAAGGAAAAGGCTGGCTCAGAAAGCCTTTCAGCATGTGGCCATCTACGATACCGCTATCTCCCAGTACTTGAGGGAAGAAGACTTACCTGAAGAAATGACCATAGCACTGAAGAAGGCCTACGCCCTCCGCTACGGTGAGAATCCTCACCAGAATGCTGCCTTCTACATAGAGCAGGACGTCAGGCAACCGCAGGCTGGCTTTGCCTCGCTGGTTCACCTTGGCGGTCCTGAGATCTCATTCAACAATCTACTCGATTTCGATGCCGCCTTGACCGTACTCAGCAGCTTCTCTGAGCCTACGGTTGCTGTAATGAAGCACACCAACCCCTGCGGACTTGCTTGCAGCGATAACCTGGCTGAAGCCTACCTGCGGGCTCTGTCTGGAGACCCTGTAGCTGCCTTTGGCGGCGTCGTGGCCAGCAACCAGGTCATCGATTCGGCCACCGCACAGGAGATAGACAAGTCTCACTATGACGCTATTATCGCGCCGGAATATGAGAGCGCGGCTCTGGAGCTACTGGAGCGAAAGAAGAGCCTGCGTCTGGTCAAAATCCCGATGTCGAGCCTGCCTACGCAGCGCCTTGACTTCCGTTGCGTCTGGGGTGGCTTTCTAACCCAAACGCCAGACTTCTTCACTGAGTCAGAGCTTCAACCTCGCACAGTCACCAAGCGCCAACCCACAGAAAAGGAACTGTCTGACCTTGTCTTCGCCTGGAAGGCTGTCAAGGCCATCAAGTCGAATGCTATAGTGATCGCCAAGGACAAGAAGCTACTGGGCATGGGAGCAGGGCAACCCTCGCGTGTGGTCAGCGTTGAACTGGCTCTGAAGAAAGCCGGCGAGGAGGCCAAGGGCAGTGTCCTGGCATCCGATGCTTTCTTCCCGTTCCCTGATGGCCCTGAACTGGCACTGAAAAGCGGAGTTAGCGCTATTATCCAGCCTGGTGGTTCGGTGAAGGACGATGACGTAGTCGAAGTAACCGACAAATACAATGCGGCCATGGTATTCACCGTCACCCGCCACTTCAGGCACTGAGACAAGGAGGCAGAAATGGCAAGAATCACCGCGCAGATGAGAGGGGTTGCCGAGAAAGCGGCGGCGTTTGTTGTAGCCACTGCTACTGCGAGCGGCGAGCCTAACGTGGTTCCCATGACCTTCGCCAGGGTGCTGTCCGACGATGAAGTACTCCTGATGGATAACTTCCTCAGAAAGACGATGGAGAATATAAGGGCAAATCCAAGGGTGGCAATATCAGTCTGGCGGCAGGGGCCATCGGAAGGATACCAGTTCAAAGGCGAGGCCAGAATCGAGACAGCAGGCGAGGTCTTCGAAGATGGTGTCAAGTGGGTCCAGGACAAATCGCCCCAGCTGAACCCCAGGGCCGCGGTTGTCGTCAAGGTGGACTCCATCTACTTGCTTACGCCTGGACTGGAAGCGGGAAATAGAGTAAGCTAGGGCCTCCGGTGTAGCCCTGCAACCAGTTGGATCCCGGTTGAGTGATGGCCAAGGCGGTACTCGTAGTAGACATGTTGCGCGGCTTTCTGGAAGAAGGCCATCCTCTCTACTGCGGCCCAAGGGCTCGCAGGATCATCTCGAATATCCAGAAGCTGTTAGAGCAAGAGTCAAGGCAGGGCGCAACGATACTCCATATCTGCGACCACCATGCCGCAGATGACCCCGAGTTCAAGCTGTTTCCTCCTCACTGCATTGAGGGAACCCCCGAAGCTGAACTCATCCCCGAGCTTGCCGGGTACCAGGCAGAGATGATCCACAAGAAGCACTTCAGCGGTTTCTATGATACCACCCTCGAGAGGAAGCTGAAGGAACTGGATCCTGAGGCACTGGTCGTTTGCGGCGTATGCACGGATATCTGTGTCCTGCATACCGTGGCGGATGCCAGAAACCGAGGCTACGAAGTAGAAGTGCCCATCAACTGCGTTGCGTCCTTCGACGAGAAAGCTCACGCCTTTGCTCTGGAACACATGGAAAAGGTGCTGGGGTCCAGGCTCGTTAGAGCGGAACCCAAGCTACCCGAACCGACGTTCGATATCCCTCACTCCTGGTTGAATGGAGAAACTGCGGACATCTACTTTCCCCGCACTGTGGAGATACTCAAGAAAGAGGGCGTCAACCCCATAGCCACGATGCAGGTATTCCCCAGGAGCGCCGGCGTCCTGTGTGGCATCAAGGAAGTCAAAACACTGTTGGAGAGGGTGCTGCCCGAAAACAGCTCGGAGGTCTGGGCTTTAGCGGAAGGTGAGGCCTTTGCCCAGAAAGAGGTGGTCTTGCGCATAAGAGCTCCCTACCAGAGCTACGGGATATACGAGACCAGCTACCTGGGCATCCTTGCCAGTTGCAGCGGCTGGGCCACCGCTGCCCGGGAATGCGTCGATGCCGCCCGAGGGTTCCCTATCATCAGCTTCGGTGCCCGTCATGTCCACCCGTCGGTAGTCAACGTCATGGAGTACTCTGCCATCTTGGGAGGCTGCAGCGGCTGCGCCAGCACTGCGGGCGCCAAACTCGCCGGCACCAAGCCCGTTGGCACCATACCTCACGCCCTCATAATCATCCTCGGGAGCACCAGCAAGGCTACCCTCGCCTTTGACAGGCACATGCCCCCTGAAGTGCAGCGCATCGCGTTGGTGGATACTTTTGAGGACGAGGTCAGGGAAAGCGTCGCCGTTGCCAAAGCAATGCAGGGAAGGCTACAGGGGGTAAGGCTGGACACCCCTGCGGAGAGAGGCCGGGTCACCGCTGAACTGGTCAAAGAGGCGAGGGCATGGCTGGACCTCGAGGGGTTCAAGGAGGTGCAGATAGTGGTGAGCGGCGGACTTGACCCGGAGCGCATCAAGTATTTCATCAGCGAAGGAGCCCCGGTTGACATCTTCGCCGTGGGCAGCTACATCAGCAACGCCAGACCCATCGAATTCACCGCCGACCTCCACGAGGTAGAAGGCAAGCCCATTGCCAAGAGGGGCAGAATGCCCGGCATTACGCCCAACCCCAGACTGAAGAGGATCCTATAGTGATTCAGCCCCGGAAGCCAATCCCCTCTATCTCTACGATATTGCCGCTGGCCTTCGTCCTGACCCCGAGGAACTCGGCAATCAGCCACAGGTTCGTCTCGACATGCTCCGTGATTCCAGGAGTCGTATATCTGGTAGTCCCACCAGCGAGGGCAGCGTAGATGACAAGCTGGTCGGCTACATATTCGTCTACAGCAGCGCCACTTCTGAGATCCTGGACAAGTTGCTGAGCTACATATCTTCCGATAGATTCAGAGCTCCTTGCTGCCATTCCCGCCCTGTCCGAGCCTATTCTGCCATTCGAACTAGTGTCTGCCCATATGGCCAGAGCAGCACCTTCCTGAAGAGAGCTCGTATCGTAGACCTCACGGATTCCCGCCCTATACCCATGAGAGCCCAGTACCCTCTGGCACTCCATTGCCATTCTGCGGCTCACTCCCTTCTCCCGCAAATGCGGCGACAGCGCGATCCCTCTGATGTCGACTACTCTGCCTTGCTCGGTGAGAACCAGGGGTTTCAATTTCTTCACTGGCTGGACTTCGATTTCGATGATTCCTGCCCCCCGTGGCACGTAGCCAGGGCGGACTATGTCGAGGCTCGCCCGCACGCCCATTTGCTCCAGGAGGGGAAGGAGAACAAACTTCATGTGATAGGCCGAGGGGGCAAAGTCCTGAAACAGCCCGCCCTCTAGCCTGAACCTGGAGGGCTTCTCGGCGAAGCAGGCCAGAGGCATGAGAGTCTGGGCCAGCATGGTGGTTGAGCCAGCTGTTCCTATGTTCCAGCCATATTCCCCACCCCTGAACCTTTCTCCAGGAGTATAGATAATCCTCCTTGAACCTAGCTCCGCCCCACTGACCATGCCGCGACACATCTCCTGGCACGCCTGTATGACCTTGAGATGCTGCGCCCTCAAACCCGGCTTGGGCCGCTTCGCCCTGACATTGTCAACCACTACCGGCCTGCCAAGCAAACTCGCCAGCGCCACAGAATAGCGAACGATGGTTCCACTGCCGGACTTCGCCCCACCATCGATGCTCTTCACCATTCTCACAGTTTCTCCCATCTCTTCCATTGTATAATACTGTTCGAACAGTATATGCCTAGTCCAGTACAGAAAACGGGTGTTGCCAATTTGCCATTGCATCATGGCAAGGCGCCGTCGTGGCTCTTTGAGCGGATGCGCCAGCTCGCCAGAGAGATTGTCATCGTCATCGTCGGCGAGTCTGGTGCCGAGGAGATGCTGCGCCGCCTTTCTGATCCCTTCTGGTTTCAAGCCTTCGGCTGCGTCCTCGGCTATGACTGGCACTCCAGCGGCGTTACCACCACAGTCTGCGGGGCTGTCAAGGAAGGCACGCGCGGACTCGGAGACCAGCTTGGTTTCTTTGTTGCCGGAGGCAAGGGCAGGACCTCTCGCAAGACGCCAACTGAGATAGAGAACTCCGGGCATTTGCTCAGGGTGAACCCGTCACCTCTGATCTACGCCAGCATACAGTTTCTGGCCCAGGCGGTGAACAAGGCTAAGATCGGGAGCAGGGAGAAACTTGAGGCTTGCAGAAGGCTGAGGGCGTGATAGGGCCGAGAGGCCGCTTCGCCCACATTTCGCAATGAAAAGGCAACTCGAGTGGCAATAGCATCTAAACCCACTGGAAGGAAAGGCAAGATTCTGATGGCTCCTGAGTCCTCCGAGGATAGACCACAGGCAAGAGAGTCAAAGTGAACTGGCTGGACATAGCTATCCTGGTCGTCACCCTCCTGTTTGGCTTCGCAGGCCTGTGGAAAGGAATCGTCAGGGCGCTCTTCGGAATCGCCGGGCTGATAGGCGGCATAGCCCTGGCAGGCCACTGCTACCGCCCACTCGCCGAAGTGCTTTCTCCCGATGGAGCCACCTGGTCAGGCATAGCTGCCTATGCAATCATCTTGATAGCTGTCCTCGTCGTAGCTATAGCTATCGGCTGGTTTGTGGCAGGGCTGGCGCGCCTGATGCTGCTGGGCTGGCTGGACAGGCTTGTCGGCTTCATCCTCGGTGCCGCACTCGGAGGTATGCTATGCGCCGCCCTTCTGGCCATCGTTAGCAAGTACGTGCCACCAGCAGAGACGGTCATATCCGACTCTCTGCTGGCAGGTTTCCTGATGAGGGAGATGCCCCTGCTGTTGGCTCTTCTCCCCGGGGAATTCGACTTCATCCAGAGGCTCTTCAGCTAGCCAACTCAGGCTTTCATCCTTCTAAGAGGCCATCGAGTATCTTCTTCAGTTCACCCCTGGGCCTCAGCCCAATGATCTGTTGAACAGGTTTGCTTTCCTTGAATACGATCATGGTAGGAATGGCAGCAATGCCATACTTGGCGGCTACTGAGCTGTTCTCCTCAACATTGACTTTGGCGAAGCTCACCTTCCCGTCATACTCTTTGGACAACTCCTCCAGAATGGGAGCGGCAGCGAGACACGGAGCGCACCAGCTCGCCCAGAAATCCACCAACACCGGTACTTTCGAGTCCAACACGCTCCCCTTGAAGCCATCCTCTCCCTTGATTGCCTGTATCATCGATCAACCTCCTGCGGTTTAAAGCGTTTGATCCAGGGAAAACAGAATTGCAGCATTCCTTGTTGTCTGCTCGGCAACTGCGGCTTCATCAACTTCTTTCAGCCGAGCTGTGGCTTTCAAGCTTCTTACTACATCGGCAGGTTCAGCCTGATACCTTGTCCCTCTGCCGTAGGTGACCGGAGAGTCCGTCTCCAGAAGCAACCTGCCGAGCGGCGTCTCCCTGACAGCCCTTTTGTGCTCCTCGTGATACTCAGCGGCCGGCGTGGCAGAAATGAAGTAGCCAGAGCCAATTATATCCCTAAGAACACTGGAAAAGCCAGTGTACCAGTGAAAGACAGCCTTGCCGGTTCCTGCACCCGCGACCAGATCGAACGAGTCTTTCCAGGCATACCGGCTGTGGACGATTGCCGGTCTGTCGTACTCCCTGGCTATGTCTAGAAGCCGTCCTAGAACCTCCCGTTGTAGTTCCTTTGATGCCACTTTCACCAGCCTTTTGTCATAGTCCAGACCTATCTCTCCAACGGCAACGGCTGCAGCGATGTTCTGCTCAATGAACCGCAGGTTCTCGTTGATTTCTGAGGGTTCGAGTCCAGCCAGCCGCCACGGATGCAAACCCAGGGCCGGATGGACGAAGGAGCTATATCTCCGGGAAATCTCCAGTATCCTGGCATTCGATTGCCAGTCCGACCCCACAGCCACCACACTAATGACCCCTGCTCCTCTAGCTACCTCAAGCACCGAATCAACGTCGTCCAGCTCATCCAGGTGAGCGTGCGTATCGATAAGCCTGGGCACTAGATCGCCTTTTCCTCAAGCATGGCCTTGTAGTGATTAAGCCCTGTTGTCGTTGGCCTGTAGCCATAGATGGAGTACTTATTCCCCGGTTCCTTGGTGACCAACTCCGCTGAAACCAACGCCCGCAACAGTATGTCACTGCCATACCCTGTGAGATGAAGGTGATGGTCAGGTACAGTTCTGCCGGTCTGCTCATACTCCCTGCAAATGGCGACCAGGAGCTTTGCCGACTCCTCTTCCAGCCCGCGGAGCAGAGTCTGCATGATCTCCGTATTCCTGACAACAGTAACGAGGTCTTCGAAAGCGGCCATATTCGCTGCCTCTCAGCGGGGGCGGAGCTCCAACCTCCCCCAGAACAATGCTCGCAATTAGACGGTCTATTCTATCGGTTGAAAGACGGTGTTGGCAACAAACGTCGGCTGCCATAGCACCGCCATTGACAGCACAGTGGGTCTGTGTTACGTTGAGGCCGCACAAGCAGTGCGGGAGGGCTTGGCTATGAGCTATGAGCGTGAGTTGCTCAAGGGGAATACTGATTGCCTGCTGCTCAGCTTGGTCAACGATAAGCCTACGTATGGTTATCAAATCATAAAGGAGCTGGAGAGAAGGAGTAATGGCTACTTCCGATTCAAAGAAGGAACTCTGTATCCTGCTCTTCACCGAATGGAGAAGGACAAGCTTGTTGAAGGCAAATGGCAAGTGCTACCCAATGGGCAGGAAAGGCGATACTACTACATAACCAAGAAGGGACAGGCGGTACTGTCCTCAAAGCTAACCACGTGGCAGGACTTCTCCACAGCAGTCAGATCTGTCTTACACCACGAGACAGCCTAGGAACAAAATGTCAAACCAGCTAGGCGACTACTTGAACAGGTTCAAAGGCTCCCTTCAAATCGATTCGGCCATCAAAGGTAGTGCGGCTCAGGAACTGGGCACACATCTCGAGGACAGAAAGCGAGAGCTAGAAGAAAGTGGGCTCAGCGAGGAAGAGGCAAGCAAAGCCGCCATAAAGTCCTTCGGCCCGGTTCAGCTGGTGGCCCGGCAAATCTACAAGGTACACAGTCAAGGCACTTGGCAAGACGCGTTCCTGGCTGCCTTACCCCATTTGCTGGTGGCTCTGCTGTTCGCTACATACTACTGGCAAACCGTCCTCTGCACATCAGCCATAGTGACAGTCGTCACCTGCACAGTGATTTACGGCTGGTTTCACAACAAGCCCCTGTGGCTCTTCCCGTGGTTGGGATATTACATGTTGCCAGTAATAGTCACCGGCGTCTTGCTGATACATCTACCCCAGGGCTGGACCTGGCTGGCCGCGGTTCTGTATTTGCCCTTTGCCCTGTTCGTGATCGCATACATAGTGAAGCAGGCTGCAAGTCGTGACTGGCTGTACGTATCGCTGATGCTGACCCCTCTGCCCGTAGCATGCGCGTGGCTCTTGGCCTTAGGCAGAGGCGGGGAGTTCCTGGTCAACGCACACTCGGCGCAGACGGATTTGAATGTCCAGGGGATAGTCACCAGCCTCCTGCTCCTCGCCGTGGCGAACTTCTCATTCATACGGGTGAGGCGACGCTGGTTTAAGGCAGCCATCCTCCTGGTTCCCCTGAGCATGATCTTCCTAGCAACAACTCTGCTGAGTAGAGGAAACATCGGTCTCTGGGGATGGCTGGTACTGATTTCCTCCCTGCTTCTCGTTGCCAGTCCGGCCTGCCTGCAAATCAGGTCGTGACAGTGCCCCGAAAACGCCGGCTCACTCCCGTCCCCACAGACTTGCCTGAGCCCGACCACCCTTCCTATAGGGCAGACCCAGATGTTCATAGGCAAGCCTGGTAGCTACTCTGCCACGGGGCGTGCGCTCCAGAAACCCCAACTGGAGAAGGTATGGTTCATAGACACCCATGATGGTATCCGCATCTTCGCTGATGGAAGCAGCGATAGTATCCAAGCCTACCGGTCCGCCATCGAATTTGTCTATTATGCTGTGGAGCACCCGGTGATCTATATCATCCAAGCCTACAGAGTCCACTTCGAGCTTCGAAAGCCCCTCCAGGGCCGACTCCTGGGTAATCGTGCCGTTTGCCATGACTTGCGCGTAGTCTCGCAGCCGCTTGAGAAGGCGATTGGCCACACGGGGCGTGCCTCTGGAGCGCTGGGCGATTGGATCTAGAGCTCCGTCCTCCACGGGCACTCTCAGAATAGCGGCAGAACGCCTCAGGATCGTCTTTATGGCTGTTTCATCATAGAAAGCGAGGTGGTACGTAGCTCCGAATCTATCCCTGAGGGGAGGGCTCAACAGGGCAGATCTTGTGGTAGCTCCTATAAGGCTGAAATGAGGCAAGTCCAGACGCAGACTCCTCGCTGCCGGACCCTTCCCAAGAAAGATGTCGAAAACGAAATCCTCCATTGCCGGGTAGAGCTTCTCTTCCACCACGCGGCTCAGCCGATGAACCTCGTCTATGAAGAGAATGTCGCTCTCCCGCAAGTTGGTGAGAACAGCCGCCAAATCTCCCGGCCGTTCTATCGCTGGCCCCGAGCTGACCTTGATATTAACCCCCATCTCAGCCGCAATGATGTGAGCCAAAGTGGTTTTCCCTAAGCCAGGAGGCCCATGAAGGAGAATGTGGTCCAGCGGTTCGTGTCTCTGTTGAGCGGCGACGATGGCTATTTCCAGGTTGCCTTTGACTTTCTCCTGACCTACGAACTCGCCGAGGCGCTTGGGACGAAGGGTTAGCTCAACCCGAGTATCCTCACTGGTTGCTTTGCCAGAAACCATCCGCATACTGCTTCTCCTCCGTATTCTCCCCCCTCACGCTGAGCATGATAGGTGATCCTCTGAGCCTTCACTCAGCTTCCGCCTCACCCTGCGCAGGATCGAATGCCTCACTCTGCTCAGACTCAAGCTCGTTGCTCTGTTCCGGGCCAAGCGCCGTGAGGATGCCCGGGGCCTCATCTAGTAGCTCGGTTGACTCCTCGATCGGTGGCAGGCCTATTTCCTCCTCCGGTAGCCCACCAAGCTCCTCCGCCTCTCTGTGCTCTATCTTCTCCTCGGCCAATATCCGAGCCGGGATAAGCTTGCCAAGGAGAACGTTCTCCTTGAGGCCGCGAAGCATATCTGTCTTGCCCTTTGTCGTCGCGTCGGTAAGTACCCGGCCCGTCTCTTGGAAAGAGGCAGCGGCTAGCCAGCTTTCCTTGCTCAAACTGGCCCTAGTTATACCCAGAAGCACCGCCTGAGCTGTCGCCGGATCGCCTCCTTCAGCCAGCACCCGGCCATTAATGTCCTCGTAGTCAAGACGATCGATTAGCTCGCCAGGCAGGATCTCTGTATCACCCGAGGATGTGATTTTGACTTTCCGCAGCATCTGAGAAACGATGACGACAACATGCTTATCGTGTATTTTCACTCCTTGAGAGCAATATACCTTCTGGATCTCATCAACCAAGTACTGCTGCGTGGCCTCTTTCCCCATGATGTGCAGTATGTCGCGCGGGTTAATTACACCTTCGGTAAGCTGCCGGCCCACTGTGACGAGGTCTCCAGATTTGACCAGCAGTCGCGTGCCGAGTGGAATAGGGTATTCTCTTTGCTCTCTCTCTTCATATTTGATATAGAAACGCCCACCTTCGATCACAGTCTGACCGGCAACTCTGGCTACTATTGGCTGTTCTTCTGTAATTTGGGGTAGCCGTTCCCCGGTATCCCCGGAGGCAGCAGGCAGGAATAGAACCGTGCCAACGCTCACCGACTGCCCGTTGTCCACGGCTATCTCCGCCCCCGGCGGTAGCACGTATTCGTCCAGATAGGATTCGGAGCTGGTAACCCTGACCACAGTCCCCCCATCTTGGTCAATCACGTCAGCAACTCCGCTGATATCAGAGACAATGGCACTGCTCTTTGGTATTCTGGCCTCGAAGAGTTCCTCCACGCGAGGCAAACCACTAGTAATGTCAGTGCCCACAACGCCACCCGTATGGAAAGTGCGCAGCGTGAGTTGAGTGCCCGGCTCGCCAATGCTCTGAGCAGCGATGACACCTACAGCGGTGCCGTGCTTCACCAATTCTCTTCTAGCCAAATCTCTACCGTAGCAGAACTGGCAAATACCAAACCGTGACCGGCAAACAAGGGGCGACCGTACATAGACCCGATCGATGCCCGACGCCGTAATCAGTCCTGCCTTTACTTCGTCGATTTCCTCATTGCGTTCAACTATGACATCGCCCGTGTGCGGGTCACTAACCCCGCTCGCCGCCAGATACCCGAGTATTCGCTCACCGAACGGAGGCAATGAACCACCACTGAACTCCTTTGATATCCATACTCCATCGGTGGTGCCACAGTCTTCCTCAGTCACAATAGCATCCTGGGCCACGTCCACCAGGCGGCGAGTCAGGTAACCACTGTTCGATGTCCTCAGGGCAGTGTCAGCCAACCCTTTGCGGGCACCATGGGTGGAGATGAAGTACTCCATCGGTGACAGCCCCTCCTTGAAGCTCGACCTGATAGGAAAGTCTATTATCTTCCCCGAGGGGTCAGTCATCAGCCCACGCATTCCAGCCATTTGCCTCATCTGAGAGATATTACCTTTGGCTCCCGAAGTAGCCATCATGTAGATCGAACCGTGACGATCCAGTGATTGCACTATGTCATCAGTGATATTGTCGGTGCTCTCCATCCAGATCTCAACCGCCTTCTCATACCTCTCATCCTCCGTGATTAAACCACCGTCAAGTTGCCTCTCCAGGCGTTGGATATCCTCGTCGGCTTTCTCCAGGATTGCAGCTTTGCCTGGGGGCTCTTCAATGTCGCTCATAGAGATAGAAATCCCCGATTTCGTGGCATAGTCGAAGCCCAACTGCTTGAGCTTGTCAAGAACCACAGCAGTTACGTCATTGCCCAGCACGCGGATGCATTCAGAGATCAGTAACCTTGTAGCAGCCTTGTCCACCACTTTGTTATGAAAACGAAGCTGTTGAGGCAGAGCATCATTGAACAGAATCCTTCCTACGGTGGTCTTCATACGGTCACCGTTGTCCCGAACCTCAATCTCAGCGCCAAGCTCAACGATGCCGAATTCATAGGCCAGTTTAGCTTCCTCGAAACTGCCGAAGGCCTTTCCCTGCCCTTTGGCCTCGGGCTTGATGATGGTGAGGTAGTAGCAACCGAGAACCATATCCAAGGTAGGCAGCATCACAGGCTCACCGCTGCTCGGGAGCAGCATATTGCGAGTACTGAGCATGTGCTCTCTGGCTTCTCTTACTGCCATCCTCGACAATGGCACATGCACCGCCATCTGATCGCCGTCAAAATCAGCGTTAAAGGCAGCGCAGACTAGTGGGTGAAGCTGGAACGCATCACCATCAATCAAGACAGGCTCGAAAGCCTGAATGCTCAAGCGGTGAAGCGTAGGGGCGCGATTCAGCAATACGGGACGCTCCTTGACCATATCGGTAAGCAAATCCCAGACCTCGGGTCTGGCCCTCTCCACCTGACGTCGGGCGACTTTCACGTTGCTGGCATAACCTTCCTCCAGAAGCTTGTGCATAACGAAGGGTTTGAACAGCTCCAAGGCCACATGTCGAGGCAACCCACACTGATGGAGCTGGAGTTGCGGCCCAACCACAATGACGGAGCGGCCGCTATAGTCTACCCGCTTACCCAGAAGGTTCTGCCGAAACCGCCCTTGCTTCCCTGCCAGCATGGCCGATAGGGATTTGAGGGTGTGATTGTTGCCAGTGGTGACCACTCGCCCTCTTCGCCCATTGTCAATAAGAGCATCAACAGCCTCTTGCAGCATACGTTTCTCATTCCGGATAATGGCTTCAGGTGCACCCAGAGATATGAGGCGCCGGAGACGATTGTTGCGGTTGATAACGCGCCGATAAAGATCGTTAAGGTCACTGATAACGAAACGGCCACCACCCAGCTGAACCACAGGACGAAGCGATGGTGGCAGCACGGGAAGCACGGTAATAATCATCCACTCGGGCTTGTTTCCGCTGAGCCGCAGCGCTTCAACCAACTGCAGTCTCTTGGTGACCTTGCTGTAGCTCTGTCCCGAGGCGGTGCCCACTTTCAGCAGGAGTTGCTGGTGTAGTTCCTCCAGATCGACTTTCTTCAAGACCTCCAGAACAGCCTCAGCCCCCATGCCAACTTCGACAATACCACCATATTTCTCCTTGATCTGCCGGTACTCATCCTCATGGAGTACATCTAACCGCTTAAGCTTCTTCAGAGCTTGCACCTCTTCAGACTTCTTGACCAGGTCCTCTCCCCCTTGGCCTTCCCCCGAAGCTGCTTCTTCCTCAAGTTGACGGACCTTCTCGTCGCGAGCTTCTTCATTGACCGAAATAACGATATACCGGGCAAAGTATATGACCGACTCCAGATCCCTCGGGGACAGATCGAGAAGAAGCCCAATCCGGCTGGGCACTAACTTGAGAAACCAAATATGGGCAACCGGAGCTGCCAGTTCGATGTGTCCCATTCGTTCTCTGCGCACGCTAGAATGAGCCACTTCAACGCCGCACTTATCGCAGATGACACCCTTGTAGCGTATCTTCTTGTACTTGCCGCAATGGCATTCGTAGTTCTTGGTGGGGCCGAAAATCCTCTCACAAAAGAGCCCATCTCTCTCTGGCTTCAAGGTGCGGTAGTTTATGGTCTCTGCTTTGGTCACCTCACCATGAGACCAGCTCCTGATTTGCTCCGGTGAGGCCAGACTTATCCTGATAGCCTTTAGTTCGTCAAACTGTGCCATATCTTTCATAACCTCACTATGATCTCACTCAGAAGGTCCAGCTAGAAGCCAGCTTTGAGCCTGGGCTTGGTATCGGCAAAGAGACTGATCTTCTCCTGTTCTTCATTGAGCAACTCAACGGCGAAACCCATGCTGCGCAATTCCATGAACAACACCTTGCATGCTTCTGGAATGGTAGGACTCTGGATATCCTCGTTCTTGATAATTGACTCGTAGGCTCTAGCCCTACCCACGAGATCGTCAGATTTCACTGTAAGCATTTCTTGAAGCGTATAAGCTGCCCCGTAGCCTTCCAATGCCCATACCTCCATCTCTCCAAATCGCTGCCCGCCAAACTGGGCTTTCCCTCCCAGAGGCTGCTGCGTTATCAGTGAATACGGGCCAGTAGAACGAGCATGTACCTTGTCTTCCACAAGATGTATCAATTTCATCATATAGACATTACCTACAGTCACCGGTTGGTCAAATGGCTCGCCTGTCTTTCCATCTCGAAGTTCCATCTTGCCGAAAACAGGGGAATAGAGCCTTCGTTCCTTGCAGACATCTCTGGTCTTCTGCTCCAGTTCTCTATCACTCAGCTCTCGAGCATTCACACCCAGTTCCTCAAGCCAAAGGCAAAGGGAGGCTCTCTTGGCCTTTCCCCGGCACGCCGGATCCATTATCTCCCCATTCTCAAAGCCACGGTCTGCAAGCCACGCCTCCATCTTCTCTCTGTCAGCTCCTCTGGGGTTCTTCAAGTCAAGGTTAACAGCACCGGCTTTCCAGGCTATCCAGACCCTGCCCAAAGCGTCTTCAATAGCTGTAGCGTCAGCCCCGTCAAAAATAGGGTTAAGAGCTCTGAAACCCAGTATATAGGCTGCCCATCCCAAGTGAGCTTCCAGGACTTGCCCGAGATTCATGCGGGACGGAACACCGAGAGGATTGAGAATCATATCCACAGGCGTGCCATCGGGCAAGAACGGCATATCCTCTTCAGGCACTACAATTGAAATCACCCCCTTGTTCCCATGTCTGCCTGACATCTTGTCGCCGACTGAGATCTTCCGCTTCTGGGCAACCCATACCCGTACGAGTCTCCTTACCCCAGCCGACAGTTCGTCGCGATTCTCCCGTGAGAAGACCTTGGTCTCAATCACCCTTCCGTTTTCCCCCGGCGGCATCTTGAGGGAGCTATCTTTCACATCGCGCATCTTCTCACCGAAAATAGCTCGCAGCAGCTTTTCCTCTGCTGAAGGCTCAGCTTCACCTTTGGGAGTGATCTTTCCCACCAGGATATCACCAGGCCTCACTTCAGCCCCGATCCTCACAATCCCCTCCGCGCTGAGGTTGCTCAAACTTTCCTCGCTCACGTTGGGCATGTCTCTGGTAATTTCTTCGGGCCCGAGTTTGGTCTCACGCTCCTCTATCTCGTATTTCTCAATATGCATGGAAGTGTAGACATCGTCCTTGGCGAGTCTGCTGCTGATGATGATGGCGTCCTCATAGTTATATCCATGCCAGCTCATGAAAGCGCATACGATATTTTGCCCCAAGGCGAGCTCTCCGTTGTCTATTGAAGAACTGTCCACCAAGACCTGACCTTTCTTGACCTCTTCACCCTTGTCTACGATGGGATACTGATTGATGGTTGTGCCCTGGTTGGTTCTGACAAACTTCGCCAGCTCATGAACGTGTTCCTCCCCTTTCCCATCCTCAATCACGATTCGTGAGCCGGTCACAGAGCTCACCACACCCTCGTCAGCAGCAAATATCGTTTGCCCGCTGTACTTAGCCACCTCTTTCTCCATTCCCGTGGCCACCAACGGAGCATGCGCACGCAGCAGAGGCACTGCTTGGCGCTGCATATTCGAACCCATCAGGGCGCGATTAGCATCGTCATGCTCGAGGAATGGAATAAGAGAGGCAGCCACACTGAATATCTGCTTTGGAGAAACGTCCATGAAGTCCACCCTATCCGCTACTTCCTTGAAGTATCTACTGCCTTTCTTGACCTCGATCCTCTCCTCTCTGAACTCATCCCTGTCATTTAGCCGTACATTGGCCTGGGCAATGCTATACTGATCCTCTTCATCGGCGGTCAGATCAACAATTTGGCTGGAAACAAAGGGAACCACCTTGATAGTGCGTCCGGGCAGCGAGGCTATCTTTCCCGCCAGCTCTCCATCTATGGCTGTCCCCGCTCTGGCTACCAGGACTCCCTCATCATCGACTACATCTTCTCGCGCTGTTCTTTCCAGCAATTCCGGCAAAGCATTGGGCACCTCATGGACAACCTTCCGATAGGGGGTTTCCAGAAATCCGAACTTGTTGATTGAAGCGTACGTAGCCAGTGAGCCAATCAACCCGATGTTGGGGCCTTCGGGGGTCTCAATGGGGCAAATCCGCCCATAGTGGGAATGATGCACGTCACGAACTTCAAAGCCAGCCCTCTCTCTGGAGAGCCCGCCGGGACCCATAGCAGAAAGGCGGCGCTTGTGGGTCAGTTCAGCCAGGGGATTGGTTTGATCCATGAACTGAGAAAGCTGTGACCTGCCAAAAAACTCCCTTGTAGCGGCGGTTATAGGACGGATGTTGATAAGGGCAGAGGGAGTCGCCCCTTCAGAGCCAAGGATGCTCATTCGCTCCTTGATGGCTCTTTCCAATCGCAGCAGTCCAATACGGAACTGATTCTGCAACAGAAACCCTACGCCTTGCGCTCGCCTGTTGCCCAGATGGTCAATATCGTCGGGAATCTCTCTGCCATTGTTGAGCAGAATGATGTGACGCACTATCTGCACCAGGTCGTCAGGGGTCAACCCAAGATGCTCCTCAGGAATCTCCACTCCCAGCTTCTTGTTGAGCTTGTAGCGCCCAACCTCTCCCAGGCTATAGCGCCGGGGATTGAACAAGAAATTGTCCAGCAATGTTTTGGCGCTATTAAGGCTAGGAGGTTCGCCGGAGGACAACTTTCGGTAAATATCTATTAGAGCTTCATCCTTGTTCCTGATCAAGGGGTCATGCCCTATAGTGGAACGAATATAGGCATGATCAGGCGAATCGTCAACGTCCTGGAAGAGATTCAGCAACTGCTCATCACTCTCAAAACCTACAGCGCGCATAAGAGTGGTAGCAGTTATCTTCCGTTTTCCGCTCACCTTGACTGAAATAACGTCACGAGTAGAAGTGTCGAAATCAAGCCAGGCACCCCGTTCGGCAATCAACTTGGCAAAGCCCAATTCCCGTCCGCTTCCAGGATCCCTCTCCAGAGTGAAGTAGACTCCCGGAAAGCGAGTTAGCTGACTCACCGCAACTCGCTCCGCCCCGGAGATGATAAAGGTGCCTTTCTCTGTCATCAAAGGAAAGTCGCCGAAGAACAGCTTCTCTTCCTTGATCTCCCCCGTCTCCTTGACCAGCAAACGGAACAGGACATGGAGAGGGGAACAGTAGTTCGTGCCGCGCTCAAGGCATTCGGCGATAGAACGTTGAGGCTCGCGAAACTCGTAGTCGGCGAAATGCAGCTCCAACCTGCTACGAGTATAGTCGTGGATAGGTGACACTTCATCAAGTAGCCTCTTCAGGCCCTCCGTTTGGAACCAGTGAAATGAATCGATCTGGACGCGGACGAGGTCAGGCACGTCCACTACTTCGGGCAACTTGGCAAAGGACACCATGAGTTTGTGTTCAGGCCTGGATGACACTACCATAGTCTTTACTCCTCAAGACAGAAGCTGATTCTTTGCTAACAACGCGCAAGAGTTGGGACACATATAGGCGCACAAAGATATGTTTAGAACTGTTTAATGGGGGGGAATGCACCAAGCATAATGCAACTTGTTATTCTAATACCATTGACTTCTTTTGTCAAACGAACTCGCGAATGTACATCTCGCCCCTGTTATATCCTACTCCAAATCATCCTTTGCCATTCGCCTGAGTTCATACAGCTTATTGATGGCCTCCAAGGGCGACATAGAATCGATGTCGAGTTTGGAGATCTCATCCGCCACCGAGGACTTACTCGGGAAGAGAGGAAGCTGCGGAAGCATTGCCTTGGGGCGGGGACCTCTGCTCTTCTCACTGGCGCGAATTTCCAGTTCTGCCAGGACCTCCTGTGCACGGTTGATCACCGACCGTGGCAAACCAGCCAGGCGGGCCACGTGGATGCCATAGCTCCTGTCAGCACCTCCTGGAACAATCCTGTGCAAGAAGATGACCTCGTCCCCTCTTTCAGTCACAGCCACATTCAGGTTTTTCACCCTGGGCAAGGTGTTAACCAGATCTACGAGCTCATGATAGTGAGTGGCGAAAAGGGTCTTGGCGCCAAGCCCGGGATGATTGTGGATGAATTCAGCCACGGCCCAAGCGATCGATAGACCGTCGTAGGTGCTAGTCCCCCTGCCAATCTCATCCAGGATGATAAGAGAGCGCGCAGTGGCGTTGTGCAGGATATTGGCCGTCTCCGTCATCTCCACCATGAAGGTTGACTGACCAGCAGCCAGGTCCTCCTGAGCACCAATCCTGGTGAAGATACGATCAACAACACCAATCGTCGCCGATTCAGCAGGAACAAAGCTGCCCACTTGAGCCAAGAGAACGATCAGGGCTACCTGCCTGAGATAGGTCGACTTGCCCGACATGTTGGGGCCGGTAAGGATGATAAACTGAGAGTCCGTGTTGCACAGGTAAGTGTCATTGGGCACAAAGCTATCGCTACCCGTGGTCCTCTCCACCATGGGATGGCGCCCACTCTTGATGTCTATGAAGTCCTCAGTGGTCAACTTGGGCCTGACATAGTTGTAGCGCGCTGCCACCTCGGCGAGGCTAGAAACGACATCAACGCGGGCAACGGTTCGAGCTGTAGCCAGGATTTCCTCGCCGGCGGCACTCACCTGCTGACAAACCTGCCGAAAGATGGTGGCCTCCAGATCGGCAAGCTTCTCCTGACCACTGAGGATGACTGATTCCTGCTCCTTGAGCTCTGGAGTGAAGAACCTCTCAGCCTCAGCCAACGTTTGCTTGCGAATGTAGTCCGGCGGAACCAAGCCGAGGTTGGCTCTAGACACCTCAATGTAGTAGCCGAACACCCTGTTATAGCCCACCTTCAGGGACTTGATTCCTGTGCGTTGCCTTTCCTTCTGCTCAAGGTTGGCCAGGTACCGCCTAGCCTCACTGGAGGTACGACGAAGCTCATCCAGTTCAGGAGAGAATCCCTCCCTTATCACTCCCCCTTGCTCAATGTTCCCGGGGGCATCGGTAATAGCTCGAGCAATCAGCTGCACAGTATCCAGGCAGGGCCTCAATTCGGCAGTCAGCCAATCTACAGAGGTCACTGCCCGCATCGTCTCCTCCAGTTCGGGTATTTTCTCCAGACTAATGCAGAGCGTTACCAACTCCCTGGGCGCAGCTCTACCATTCCTGGCTCGATTGACCAGCCGTTCCAGGTCGGCGATATCCGTCAAGAGCACAGCAACCCTCTGGCGAGCCAAGGTGTTGTCATAGAACCAGGCAACGGCTTCCTGCCGCTGATTCAGTCCCACTACATCAACCAGGGGATGCCCCATCCAGCTTCTGAGCAACCTGCCCCCCATAGCTGTCCTGGTCAAGTCGATAATGGAGATAAGTGAGTTGGCAGTTCCCTCCTGCCTGCCGGCCTGAAAGATGTCGAGATTGCGACATGTTTGTCCATCCAGAGCCATAAAGGAATCCGTAGAGTAGGTTGCCAGTCCGCTTAGCTGCGACAGGGCTTCTTTCTGAGTCTCTGCGACATAGTGCACCAGCGAGCCGGCAGCTCTTACGGCCAAAGGCAATTGGGCACACCCGTAGCCTTCCAGGGTCGCCACGTTGAAGTGCTCCAGTAGAGTCCGTTGGGTCACCTCGAGGTCAAACCAGTAATCGTCAAGTTTGGTCGTGGTGAATGGCAACTGGCGGAGGCCATCAGCATCGTCTGGGACGAGAAGCTCTCCCGGTTGAAGGCGCTCTAGCTCAGGGAGCACCCGGTCCCGCGGAAGCTGGGTCGTGGCAAACTCGCTTGTCGTAATATCAACAAAGGCAACCCCAGCCCTTTCCCCCTCAACGACTACACTAGCCAGGTAGTTGTTTCTCTTGCCCTCAAGCAGATTGGGCTCCACCACCGTACCGGGAGTGACCACACGAATGACGTCCCTCTCCACCAATCCCTTGCCAGGCGGGCTAAGCTGCTCACAGATGGCCACTTTGTAGCCCCGGTTGATGAGTCTGACCAGATAGTTGTCCAGAGCATGATGAGGTATGCCCGCCATAGGCACCTTATGCCCTTTGCCCATCTCCCGCGCTGTCAGGACGATGTCCAGTTCCCGCGATGCCACCTTGGCATCCTCGTCAAAAGTCTCATAGAAATCGCCCAGCCGGAAGAAAACGATAGCTTCAGGATGACTTTGCTTGACTCTTAGATATTGTCGTCTGAGAGGTGTCACCGCCATGGATGCTATTTTACTATAGGGGCCCAATTGAAACGACATAGACCGTCTGCTATGATGCTTCAACTAGAAGATTCGCCTTGATGGAAGAAATCAGCATTCACATCGAGCAGGAGTTTGACGACTGCGTTGACCGAGAGCAAGTTAGAAGAGTAGTCCGAGACGTCCTGAAAGCCGAAGACATCAGCCCTCAATGCGAAGTCAGTCTGATTTTCACTACTTCCGAGACGGTACGAAATCTCAATAGAGACTACCGCGGCGTAGATAGCCTCACCGACGTCATTGCCTTTCACATGCTGCCTCAGCAAGAAGCCTCTCCTTCCTTCATCCTCCCCCCAGATGGGCTGGCTCACCTCGGAGAGGTAATCATTTCCTGCCCCCAGGCAATGGAGCAGGCCAGAGAGCAAGGACATTCTATCGGCACAGAACTCGCACTGCTGGTCATTCACGGAATACTCCATCTTCTGGGCTATGACCATGAGCAACCGGAGGAAGAAAGGCGAATGCGGCTGAGGGAGGCAGACCTTTGGGAGAAATGCCTTCACGGATAGTATAATCTATCGTGTGGTGGAGCAGAGGCCGAAGGAAAGGCACACCGTCCTTCTATTCCAATTAGCGATGTGCCAACTCCACCCCAAGTGGGAGCACAGGCGGGATTCAGGCCAGGGTATCCAAAGCAGATAAAGGAGTAGAGGAGGTTAGACATGGCCAAATTCATTATGCTCACAACCCTTACCGACGAAGGAAGGAAGACTATCAAAGAGCACCCCGAAAGGATAAAAGAGGTCAACCAGGAAGTGGAGGCAATGGGGGCAAAGGTACTCGCCCAGTATGCCCTGCTAGGGCCGTATGACTTCGTGAACGTTCTGGAGGCTCCCGGTAATGAAGCAGTGTCCAAGGTGGCGATGGCGTTGGGTTCAAGGGGTACGCTTCAAACCATGACAATGGCCGCTATGGACATCGATGCTTTCATTGCCAGCCTCAAGAAGTGACAGGCCATCCGTCCGCCGCTTGTGCTCCCACAACCTACCATAGACAGCTCCTCCCCGGCTATGGAGCTTGCCCAGGCTGCGTCCAGATGCATATCTTGGCGGGCCAGTGCTCAGGCCACGCCGCAGTCACAACCTGACAACCCTGGGGTTGACTCGAGACTTCTCGGCGGCAACGATGGTCTCGATCTGTGAAATAACCTCGTCAATTCTGCCCTCGTTGCTCGTTATGACATAGTCGAAGAGGGCCACACTCCCTATCTCTTCTTCAGCCTTCCCTAGCCTCACGGCCAGGTCTGCGTCGGATTCGCTGTGGCGCTGCCTCAGCCGTCTTTCCAGGTATTCCATCGAGGGCGGGGTGAGAAAGATGAACAGAGCCTGGGGTAGAGTCTTCTTGATGGTGGTTGCGCCCTGAACATCCACCTTCACTATCACGTCCGCTCCCTTGCCCAGGGATTGGTCTATTTCGGCTCTAGGTACGCCGTAGCAGTTCCCATATACCGTGGCCCATTCCAGAAGTTCACCATTGTCAATCATGCTCTGGAATTCTCTCTCAGAAACGAAGTGGTAGTCCACTCCATCTTCCTCCCTCTCGCGGCGGCGCCGAGTGGTTGCAGTAACGACATAATGAAAAGGGTGCCTCAGCTTCTTCATCCTGGTGAGCACCGCATCTTTGCCCACTCCGGAAGGACCAGACAGGACTATGAGCAGAGGATGGGAGGCAAGTGTTTCAACGGACACCTTTTCATTATAGCACGCCTTTCTGTCGTTCCAGCTTCCGCGTAAGCAGGCTTACCCCGAAAAGGAGGAAGACGCTTACGGCAAAACCCATCAGCCCCAAGTCTTCTTTGAGAGGAATATCGAGCCCAGGGATCCTTCCAAGCAGTCCCAACCCACCACCTCCTATGAGAGCTGCCAGAGCACCGTGCGTGGTCACTCCCAGTCTCTTCTTGTAGAATCCAGCGACTACCGGGGCAACAAGCCCGCAGGTGAAGATAGTATAGGCAAAGAGAAAGGCCGAAATCACTCCTTTCAAGGTTATGGCCAGACCAGCGGCCACAAGGCCTAGTACGACTATGCTGGACCTGGCCAGCAGGAGGATCCGCCTCTCATCAATAGGCCGAAACCGCTTGAGGATATCCTCGGTCAGGATGACGCTCTGGCTGAGCAGGCAGGTATCTGCCGAGGACATCAGCGCAGCAACCAACGCAACCAGAACCACTATGCCCACCCCTGACGGCAGGGCCTCTCCTATCATCTGTGGGAAGGCTTGCTCCGCAGAGATATCGGGAGCTAGTACCCGGGCGCTCATACCTATGAGAGCAATAACAAAGGCGAACAGTAAAACAAGCAGGCTGGTGACCAGAACTGATCTTTGAGCCGTCCTTCCCTCCCGCGCGCAGAAAATCCTTGTGTACATGTCGGGCCCCACCACGTACGTTGCCCCGACCAGTAGTAGCAGGGATAGGAGCGCCTTCCACCCAAACCCGCTGCTCACAGGGAAGGAGAAGTAATCCGGAGGAAGAGAAGCCTTCAATCCGCCTAGGCCTCCCACGAGTGGCAGTATGAACGCTAAGGCCACCAGAATCCCCACCAGAAGAATCACCGCCTGTATGGCATCGGTGCGAACGACAGAATACTGCCCTCCCAGGGCAGCGTAGACTACAAGAATCGCCGTGAAGATAAGCATCCAGAAGACGGCCGAACCGGAGGCCAGGACCGATAGCACTCTACCCGCGGCTACAATCTGTCCTGCTACCACGCCCGTCCAGGCAATGATAATGAGAACGGAGGTTGCCAGACCGGCGCGGCGATCGTACTGCCTTTCCACTAACTCGGGGAGGGTATAGAGAGAAAACCCCCTTATCCTACGGGCCAGAGCCCCCAAGACCAGCAGGCCAAGGCTTCCCACCAATAGCCACCAAGCACCCGTCAGGCCTCGCTCAAATCCCAGGCCTGCCAAACCTACGGTTGCCGAGCCGCCAATAATGGTGGCCAGGAGAGACCCTGTAATGAGAAATGTCGTCCCGTTCCTGTGAGCAACAAAGAAGCCGTCCCGGCTATCCGCCCTCTTTCTACTCCACACCCCTATGCCGATTATGAGCAAGAAGTAGCCAATCAGGATAGACATCGTTCACCAGTGCAGGCAATCCCCGGCAAGGACTCTCCTCAGAGAACCGTCACGACACTGCACAATAAGCGCTCCACTGTTATCAACATCAATGGCTTTCCCTGCTATCTCCTCGCCCAGACTCACTACCGTCACCTCCCTGTCCAGGGTAGCCGAGAGCTCCTTCCATTCCCCAAGCAGGTCCTCCCTCGTCAGTATGTCTTGCTGCCTCTGTATTTCCGCCAGCACCGCACTCAAGACTTCCTTCCTGGAAACATCCGTCCCCAATTCATCTCTCAGTGAAGTCGCCCGCTGCTGGGAAATGGAGCAATTCACGTTTATACCTATCCCCAAGTTCACAAAGTCCACCTCATCCATCTCTGCCTCCATTTCTGCCAGTATGCCGCACACCTTTTTCCCTCCAATCAACACATCGTTGGGCCACTTCAGCTCGGCAGGCAAGCCAAACAGCCGTCTGATCGTCTGAGCCACCGCCACCGAAGCCATCAAGCTAATCCTCGGAGCATAGGCCGGGCTGACCTTTGGCCTCAAGATAACCGTGCAGTAGATCCCTCCCACTGGTGAGGACCATTCCCTCCCAAGCCTGCCTCGCCCACGAGACTGAGATTCAGCAACTACGATTGTTCCCTCCTCCGCTCCTCTCTTTGCCAATCCCTTCGCCACACGCATCGTCGAGTCAACCTCCCAGAAATGACAGATCTTCTGTTCCCAACCAGGGAACTCACAGGGAAGCAGTAAGTCCGGAGCGGAGACGAGATGGTATCCCCTGGACGAAGGCTTAATGACATAGCCGTGCCGCAGCAAGTTGCGTATATGCTTCCAAATGCAAACTCTCGAGACACCCAACTCCGCGCTCAACGCCTCGCCGGAAACATAGTCGCCGCTGGCACGGAGAGCCCTTAGTATCTCCCCCTCTGCGTTGTTAACCATGGCTCACATAGGGTTAACCATTCTCCCGTTTTTGTCAAGTCTCTTCTCCGCACCATCACGAAAAAATAGACAAAAGGAAGAAAAGCGGCTATCCTTACTGGGATATGGAGATCATCTGGTTAGGACATTCCTGTTTTGTCATCAAAGGAAAGCAGAAAGCCATCATCACTGACCCATATCATCCTGACCTAGCTCCCTCCCTGGATCACCCCGGAGCAGACGTAGTGACCATCAGCCATTTCCATCCCGGTCACAGCTACGTCGAAGGTGTCGCCAACAACCCCAGGCAGATAAAGGGACCGGGGGAATATGAAATCGGAGGCATGTTCATAACCGGCATCGGCACCTTTCATGACAACGACAAAGGCAAACTGAGAGGCAAGAACACTATCTACCTAATAGAGATGGATGGTCTGACCCTGTGCCATCTGGGAGACCTGGGACACGCCCTGCCATCCCAATTGATAGAAGAAATAGGGAACGTGGACGTCCTGTTCTTACCTGCGGGCGAAGTGTCCACCATCAGCATTGATACCGCCGTAGAAACAGTAAGGCAGTTGGAGGCCCGGATAGTAATTCCCATGCACTACAAGAGCGCTTTCGTGAACAAGCAGCTCGAGCCCGTAAGCAAGTTCCTCACCAAGATGGGGGTTCCAGAGCTCGAGTCAAGGCCGAAGTTCTCAATTACTTCATCCTCCCTGCCCGCCAGCACACAGGTTGTGCTTCTTGAGTTCAAGGGACAGAGCGCTTAGGCAGTCTTCTCTCCGTCATCTCGAGCTACAACTCACGCGACGCCCACTGAAGAACGGGCCCGGGATTTCCTCGGGCCCCTTGCTTCCTCAGACTGACTGGGGGGAGAGGTCTTTGACAAGCCTTCCACAGCGCCTCTACAATAGGCTCCAATATGAGTCTGCCCGCCGAGCTACATAAATTGCAGCAGCTTGACATAGAACTCGAAAGAAGGCGGCAGACCATAGACGAAGTTACCCGTCAGCTCAGCGGAAACGAGGCCCTTATGGCAGCCGAATCTCAACTCGCCTCACGAAAGCAACAGCTCCAAGTGACAGGTAAGAGACAGAAAGACGTAGAGTGGGAACTCAAGGACTTGGAGGAGAAGATCAACAGTATTGACAACAAGCTCTATGGCGGCACAGTCAGGAACCCCAAGGAACTGGTCAACCTCAAACAGGAAGTTGACAGTCTCAAGAAGAAGAGCAGGACAAAGGAAGACGAGTTGCTGGAACTGATGGGCCAGACGGAAGAACTGCAGGCCAAGGTAGAAGCGGGTTCCAGAGAGTTCCAGGAATTGGAGCAGGAATGGCAGCAGAAGAGGCAAGTTTTGACCACAAGGAAGACAGAAGCCGAGACCGAGCTAGCTGGTTTCACCGGTTCGCGTCAGGGGCTGGTACAACGAATCAGCGTAGAGGCCCTAAGCCTTTATGAACACATCAAGGCATCGAAGGGGCAAGCCATAGCCAAGGTAGAACAGGGAAGATGCCAGGGCTGCTATATCACGCTACCTACAGGCCAATG
>DAOUEN010000006.1:0-2216 GCA_034430415.1 Dehalococcoidia bacterium | reverse complement strand
GGCGAAGTCGACAAAAGCGCCACTCGGGGACGTACCTGGAAGGAGGAACCGGTAGATACCGGCCTGTCGGAAGTCAATATGCTGACCCTTGTTGATGATGGGATACTCTTTGCCGGCGGCACAAACGGCGAGCTAGCCTATTCCACCGATGGCGGCGACAGCTTCACCAGGATCGACGAGCCTGTCGGAGGCGGCGGCGATGTCCAGGTGCTGGCTGATGTTGACTACGGCGAGAACCGCATCGTCTATGTGGCTACCGATACCCCTGATTCTGGAATCTGGCGATGGAGCATTGGAGCCTCCTCCGACTGGGAGCAGATCGACGGATCCATCACCGAACTGGGCGCAGGACAGATCATCGGTGCACTGATGATGGGTACTGAGGGCACTCTATATGCACTGAGGCTTGAGCCGGCTTCTGAAACCAGCGGCGGCGTAACGCGCTCTCTCAACCCCACTGCAGAAGACCGTAAGGACGTCGAGTTTGACCTTGTGAACGAGTCGCTGCCTTCCGGCACCTCCTTCGATACCGCCGTGGGGATAGCCAGCTCCTCCCATTACCCCAAATTGTCAGGCGATGATGAGCATAACGGTCTCTGGACACTCGATAGCAGCAACCAGCTTATTTACCTGTTTCAGGATATCCTCTGCAAGTTCGGCCCGGAGTTGGAGAATCCGGCGAATGAGACCATGCTGCCGATAGGTGTCTGCTCCTGTGATCAGGTCTCCCGTCTCTTCCTGGGATGGGCCGACCTCACGGAGGCCACGGTGTATGAGGCGACCATCTACCGGGACCCTGATTGTATCGAGGATATATGGACGGGAAGCGGCACCTATGCCTGTGACGACATTCAGGCTGTCGGAGGCTCGAGCTCGGCCGACCTGATAAGCGACAACACCTACTACTGGAGGGTCAGGTCCATTAAGCCGATGCGAAGTCCGTGGTCCGATGCATGGTCGTTCGCCACAGCCCTAGGCGCTGCACCTGCCGCAGTGTATCCGGCACCCGGTGCTACTGGCCTGCCGATAAGGCCGGCCTTCACCTGGAACTCTGTGGCCAAAGCCTCCAGCTACGAGTTCATACTGGCCGCAGACCACGAGTTCTCCGAGTTGCTGGTCGCCCTGACCGGAGATGACGCCCTGACAACCACTGCATGGAAATGCGATGTGGACCTGGATTATTCCACTACGTACTTCTGGAAGGTGAGAGGCATCACCGATATCAGCCAGGGCGACTGGATAACCAGCACCTTTAGCACTGCTGCAGCCCCCTCACCACCGCAGCCTCAGCCCGCCACCTCCTCACCTTCGTTCCCCGAAACGACGGCATCAGTCCCAACCTATGTATTTGTCATAATCGGCCTGGGCATTGCCATGGTCGTTGTGCTGCTTGTCTATGTAGCTAGAACGAGAAGACTAAGCTGGCGGGCATGATGGTGGGGGATGGGTCAAGCTATGGCGCGACGGGAACGGTGAATGAAAAGCGGCTGCCCTTCCCCTTTTCGCTCCGGGCTTCGATTCTGCCTCCGTGGGCCTCAACCAGATACTTGGCAATGGTGAGCCCCAGGCCGCTGCCGCCGGTAGCCCGGGTGCGGGATTTGTCCACTCTGTAGAAGCGCTCGAAGATGTCCGGCAGGTCCTCTTCGGGGATGCCCTCGCCGGTATCAGCCACGCTTATCTCCACCCGGTTGTCCTGCTGTGTGACAGCCACAGTGACGCTGCCCTCCTCAGTATGAGCCACCGCATTATCCAGCAGGTTGCGCAGCACCTGGCTGATGCGCTGTGAGTCGATGCTCACTGCAGGCAGACCGTGCGGCATCTCAACAGACAGTGACAGTCCCTTGGCCGTTGCCCGGGGCTGCTCTGTGGCCACCGCCTGCACGATCAACCGGGACACATCCTCTGCCTGGCACACTAGCTTCAATTCACCTGCTTCAGCAAGGCTGAGTTCCTGCAGGTCGTCAACCAGCCGCGACAGCAGGGCCGCCTCCTCGTCAATAGAGCGGATAGTGTCCGCATCTGCCTTCGCCACCCCGTCGCGAATCGCCTCCAGATAACCCCTGATGTTGGACAGAGGAGTCCGCAGTTCATGAGCGATGTCGGCCACCATGTTGTGTTGCAGTTGCTCGGCCCGCTCTAGGTCGCCAGCCATGGAGTCGAAGGTTTGTGCTAGCTCTCCCACTTCACTCCTGTCCTTGAACTGCACTCTCTGAGAG
>DAOUEN010000005.1:0-2048 GCA_034430415.1 Dehalococcoidia bacterium | reverse complement strand
TTTCCATCGAGTCCGGACTGGGCGGGGAAGGGGGGGCGGGGGCGGGGCATACCGCGTCGGCTCTCAATGGAGGCCATCAGAGCTGTCTCCTCACCACAGACGAAAGCGCCGGCGCCTTCCTTGACGTGGACGGCGAAATCGAAGCCAGAGCCAAGGATGTCCTTGCCCAGAAAAGTCCTCTGGGTGGCTTGCTCCAGGGCGATGCGGATTCGCTTCACTGCCAGAGGGTATTCGGCGCGGACGTAGATATAGCCTTCGGTGGCACCCATGGCGTATGCGGCGATGGTCAGGCCCTCGATGACGGTGTGGGGATCTGCTTCGAGGATAGAGCGGTCCATGAAGGCACCGGGGTCTCCTTCGTCGGCGTTGCAGATGGCATACTTCTTGTCGCCCGGGGCGCGGCGGCAGAACTCCCACTTGCGCCCGGTAGGGAAGCCGGCGCCACCGCGCCCGCGGAGGCCGGACCTCTTGATCTCTTCAATGACCTGTTCGGGAGTCATTTCCAGAAGAGCTTTCTTCAAGGCGCGGTAGCCGTTGGCGGCGATGTAGTGGTCGATCTTCTCAGGGTTAATGTGTCCACAGTTGCGCAGGATGACACGCTGCTGCTTCTTGTAGAAATTGATCTCTGAGTAACGCGGTACGGCCTTGCCGGTCAGGGGCTCATGGTAGAAGAGACGCTGAACCGGCTGGCGGTCTCGAAGGTGGGAGCTGATGATCTCCGGGGCATCCTCAGCCTGGACATGGGTGTAGAAGATACCTTCGGGTTCGACGACCACATTCGGTCCCTGCTCGCAGAAGCCGTGACAACCGGTGAAGTCCACCTCGGCGTCTGTTATTCCCTGGCGGGCTATCTCCTCCCTGAGCGCCTCATAAACGGCATCAGAGCCGCTGGAGATACATCCGGTTCCGTGACAGACGAAGATGGTGCGCTTGTCTGGCATACTAGCCTCCAGTGTCCCGGTTGCCTCCCTCGGTGCCTTGCCCCTTGAACAGTTGTTCCACCTTCTTGGGGTTCATGTGGCCGTGCACATGGTCAGCAACAACCATATTGGGGGCTAGAGCGCAGACGCCGATGCAGGCAACAGTCTCCAGGGTGTATTCCATGTCGGGAGTGGTCTGGCCCTCTTCTATGCCGAGATGCCGTTTGACCAGTTTCAGTATCGTCTTTCCTCCGCGTACATGGCAGGCCGTGCCTCGGCATACTCTGACGACTTTCCTTCCGCGTGGCTCGGTATAGAGCTGCTCATAGAACGAGATGACCCCCTGCACCTGACTGGGGAAGAGTCCCAGAGCCCTGGCTATGATTGGTATGGAGTGGGGAGGGATGTAGCCGAAGTCATCTTGAATTCTTTGCAGCAGTGGTATCAGCGGCCATTTCTGCCGGGTGTATTGGGCCACGATGGCATCTATTTGCCCGGGGTCGATTTGGGCAGTTCTCCCTGGACTATTCATCGGGGGCAGCCCTCTCTATCCTTACGTTACACGCCTTGAGGGGAGGTGCTTTGGTCTCCGGGTCCAAAGTGACGGTGAAGAGCTGATTGACGGGGGTATCGGGGAATGACGCGGGCAGAAAGCAGGTGCCCTGAGGCAGGGCGTCCGTGATTTTGACTGTAGCAGCCACCTGGCCCGCGGGGGAGACAACTCTGACCCAGTCTCCGTGGCCAATGCCCAGCTCGGTGGCGTCGGAAGTACCCAATTCCAAGAGCGCCCGGGGGTGAAATACCTTCAGTCTGGGAGCTCTGGAGCTTCTGGTCCCGGTGCCGTGGTGGAAAAGTGTGGCACCGGTGAGCAAGGTTAGAGGGTAATCGTTATCTGTCTCTCTGTGCGAAACCCACGGGACGGGACAGAATCGGGCGAAGCCCTTGAGGAACTGCCCCCCTTGGCCGCGCGTGGTGTCCCAGGGACTGCCGTTCGATTCAGACCAGGGCAGGCTACCCATACCCGGATCGGCATTGCCAGGCCCCTGGTATGAGCTGTATGCCGGTAGCTGGCAGATGTCGGCTATCTCGTTCATGACCTGCTGGATAGAAGAATATGGCATGGGGGAG
>DAOUEN010000004.1:0-7377 GCA_034430415.1 Dehalococcoidia bacterium | reverse complement strand
GGAACAATGCTGGCGGGACAGAAAGCCGCCTGCTCCACCTCGGCGAAGAAGTTCTCCGGGTTACGGTTGAGCACCATTTTGCCTACCGGCATCAGAGCGAACTTGTCCTCGGGCCAGGTCTTCGTGGGGTCCAGAGGGTCGAAAGCCTGTTTCAATTCGTCAGCCATATCCATTAGCTGGACGTTAAGCTCGTACTCAACCTCTTCCCCTCTGGCGATAGCATCGTGAAGGTCGCGGGTCAGATAGTCAGGGTCGCTACCGGCCAGGCGGCCTGCTTCATGACGGTCGAGGTTCTGCACACCCAGTTTCGGTTTCCAGTGGTATTTCACATATACAGCTTTGCCTTCGGCGTTCACCCACACATAGGTATTGACGCCAAAACCCTCCTGCATCCTGTAACTTTTCGGCGTGCCACGGTCGGAAAACAGCCAGGTGATCATGTGGGTTGACTCCGGTGTCAGGGATATGAAATCCCAGAAGCGGTTATGTGCTGAAGAGGCTGATGGAATATTGGTATCTGGCGCACCTTTGAAGGCATGAACCATGTCGGGAAACTTGATGGCGTCCCGGATGAAAAACACGGGGAGGTTGTTCCCCACCAGGTCATAGTTGCCATCCTCGGTGTAGAACTTGACGGCAAAGCCTCGGGGGTCCCGTACCGTATCTGCCGAGCCCCGCCCTCCGGTGACAGTCGAAAACCGCACGAACACAGGAGTCTTCTTTGCTGGGTCCTGAAGGAATTTCGCCTTGGTATAAGGCTTCATGCTCTTGTAGACCTGGAAGTAGCCATGTGCTCCCGCTCCCTTGGCGTGGACAACCCTCTCGGGGATGCGTTCCCGGTCGAAATGAGCCATCTTCTCAATGAATTGGACGTCCTGTAACAGTACTGGGCCGCGTTCCCCAACGGTCAAGGAATTCTGGTTATCGGTAACTGGTACACCCTGATTCGTGGTTAGGTGTCTTTTTTTCATCATACCCTCCTTCTTTTCAAGCCTCGTGTAGTAACTTGCTCCAATCGATACCCAGGGCACCGCCAATTTGTCTGGCTTCTTCACTCGTGAAAGCCTTTCGCTTTGCCATATCCCCTCCGAATTACTGTATAAGCATATTCTACATTCATTGCCAGTGTTTTTCGAAGTCAATCTAAATCATCACTAAAACCTTATTCAAACAGAAAAAACGCTAGCGGCAAAACGCTAGCGTTGTTAATTTACTGGTGGAGGCGGGGGAGAGTTGAACTCCCCGTCCAGAAAAAGGTTGCCAGGATATCCTACAAGCTTAGTCAGCTCCTTTTGTCTCGTCCGACTCTCATCTGCTGACCGAATCCAGTCAGACCAGCCGATGTTTCTTAGTCAATCCCTATCGACATCGGGACTGAAGCACCTCGATTTTCTGACACCCAATCCCGACCCACCGAGGAGAGGTCAGGTTGGGCGCGCAACCTTTAGTTAGGCTGCGATTGGTACTGCGTCGTTGGCAGTTGTTTTTTGCCACTTGTTTTGTGAGGTCAGTGGCACCTCAGCTTGCAATCCTGTAGGCCGTTCCCCGTCGAAGCCACGCGCCCCCGTAGTCTTTGGCCTAACTCTGCCTATCAGTCACCTCCTTATCTGTTTTATCGCCCGCTCCATCTCCCTATCCACCTGCCGGCGGGCAATCGCCTGGCGTTTGTCGTAAAGCTTCTTCCCCTTGCCAACTCCCAGCTCTATCTTCGCGACCCCGTGTTTAATATACAGCTTCAGAGGAACCAGGGTCAAACGTTTCTGCATCACCACACCTATCAGGCCGTCAATCTCCTTTCTGTGAAGCAGGAGCTTGCGAGGCCTGAGTGGCTCGTGGCTGTTATGGCTGGCGGGATCGTAGGACGCAATGTGGCTATTGAACAGCCACAGTTCGCCTTTCTCCGGCTTGGCATAAGCGTCGCGCAGGTTCACTTTTCCATCACGGATGGACTTGATCTCAGACCCCTTGAGCACAATGCCGGCCTCAAAGGTTTCCTCGATATGATAATCGTGATAAGCTTTGCGGTTAACGGCTATCGTTTTGGAATCCCTTCCCATAGGCAGATTTTACCTCAGAGCAGGCGAATTACCAACAAAGTAGAATCCCGTGGGCTGGACTGACAGATTCTACCTGCTGACGACGGTTCTTCTGGTCGTTGCCGCAATAGCCGGGGGCGTAGCACTAGCCCTGGAACACAGCAAGAGCCAGCCGCTGGAGATCACACTGCCTCAGACAGCACCTCCCGAGCTAGCCGGCGAGGTCTTCATCAATGGCGCCGTCTCCAACCCGGGGTCTTACCACCTCACGGAAGACGACACCCTGGCGGCTCTTCTTTCAGACGCCGGACTTAAGCCCGGCGCCGACCTCTCACACATCGCCATCTACGTTCCTGAAGAAGGCGAAGGCCGATCCCCACAGAAGATAGACCTGAACCGGGCTGACCCCTGGCTGCTTGAAGCGTTGCCGGGCATCGGCGAAACCAGGGCGCAGGCTATTGTGGACTACCGCAGCGAAGCCGGGCCCTTCAAGCGCATAGAGGACCTGCTCAAAGTCGAAGGCATCGGGCAAGAGACCCTCGAGCAGATAAGGGGCTACGTGACAGTATCGGACTAGGAGCCCATCCTATGTGGCTGCTCTACGTTAGCTGCGCCTGGGTAGGTGGCATATTTCTGGGCTCGGGAGACGGCCTGCCGCTGCCCATCCTGTCCCTCGGGCTCGTCCCCTTTCTGCTTCTACCCTTTTTCCCCAGCAGGCGCAAGCACCTGGTACTGGCCGGCTTGTTCCTCTTGGCCCTCATCGGCGGCGCCCTGCGTTTCCCGTCAAGCCAGCCCCGGATCGACCAGCATTCTCTCTGCTACTACAACGACACGGGAACGGTTGACATCCGAGGCATGGTATCGGAAGAGCCCTACACCAGAGGCACTTTCTGCCAGCTGACCCTTGCCGCCCACGACATAGCCATAGACGGGACCAGAAGGGAGATATCGGGGAGCACCCTGATAAGAGTACCGGCATACCCGCGCTACTACTACGGAGATGTGCTCCAGGTGAGCGGAGAGCTACAGACGCCCGGGCAGTTCGACGGCTTCGACTACAAGGGTTACCTGGCTCATCAGGGTATCCACTCCATCATCTATTATCCTGAAATAGAGGTCCTGGACACGGGCAGAGGCTGCAAGCCCCTACAATGGCTGTACTCCTTCAGGGAAAGCCTCTCGGACTCCCTGGCCAGAGCCCTGCCTGAGCCGCAAGGCTCGCTGGCGCAAGGCATCCTGCTGGGCATAAGGAGCAACATACCTTACGCCCTGACTCAGGTCTTCTCCCGGACCGGGACGGCGCACCTCCTGGCCATCTCCGGCCTCCATATCGCTATCGTCATCGGCATGGTTCTCAGCCTCGCTATCTTTGCCTTCGGCAGGCAGCGCCACATATATATCTGGCTCGCCCTCCTGGCCGTCTGGCTCTACGCGCTGCTCACCGGCATGCGCCCGCCGGTGATACGCGGCGCGATCATGGGCACCGTATTCCTGGCGGCTGAGCTTCTGGGAAGGCAGCGAAGCGCTATCACCGCCCTGGCATTTGCTGCCGCGGTCATGGTGGGCATCAACCCACAGATTCTGTGGAGTGTTTCCTTTCAACTCAGCTTCCTGGCTATGACCGGGCTCATTTTCCTCTATCCTCATTTCCAGGAGTGGGGCAGGAAAGGGGTTGCCGCCTTGTCTGGCGACAGAGAAGCAATCGTAGCAACAGCCGGCATGGTGACCGACGCCCTTGCCCTCAGCCTGGCAGCTATCGCAGCAGTATGGCCGGTCACAGCCTACCACTTCGGCATAGTCTCACTGGTGGCACTGCCGGCGACGCTGTTCTCGCTGCCCGCCCTTCCTGCCATAATCATAACCTCGGCGCTGGTCGCTTTCGCCGGTCTTCTTGCTCCACTTGTCGCTCAAACGCTGGGGTGGATATCCTGGCTGTTCCTCAGCTACCTGCTGGTGGTAGTTCAGGGATTCGACGCCCTGCCCCATGCCTCACTGCAGGTAGCCACTCCTTCCGCCTGGCCCGTGTGCGTGTATTACGTTGTGCTTGCGGCGGCGGTGACGCTCCTCACAAGAAGGAGACAACCGTCCACCTCGCTTCCCGGATTAGCCTTTTCGACGAAGGCGATGGCCTGGCTACGGCCTCGCAAGAAGTGGCTCCTCCCTCCCCTTCTCATAGTCAGCATCCTGGTCTGGTCTGTAGTTCTCACCATGCCTGATGACAGGCTCCATGTCAGCTTTCTTGATGTAGGCCAGGGCGACGCCATACTTGTCCGAACGCCGAATCACCACAACATACTAATTGACGGTGGCCCTGACCCCCAAAGGATAAACCTGGCGCTGGGCGAGAAGCTGCCCTTCTGGGACAAGACAATACACCTGATGGTATCCACCCAACCTCACACCGACCACATCGCCGGTCTGGTGGAGGTACTACAGGGGTACAAGGTGAAGCAGGTGCTGGAGCCGGGGGTGTCCTACGATTCCGCTGCTTATCAAGAATGGCTTGCCGTCGTTGAACAGCAGGAGATCGAGCACAGTATAGCCAGGGCAGGGCAGGAGATAGACCTGGGAGAGGGACTCAAGTTACAGATTCTCAATCCACCACTGCATCTCTTCCAGGGAACCAGCAGCGACGTCGACAACAATGGGATAGCGCTGAGGCTGAGCTACGGCAAGGTTAGCTTCCTGTTTACCGCTGACATCAGGGAAGAAGCCGAGTTCGAGTTGGTCAGGCAGCGACTCGGGCTGAGAAGCACGGTGCTAAAGGTGGCACACCACGGCAGCAAGACGTCTACCTGTCCGCAGTTCCTGGCTGCCGTAGACCCCGACATAGCTGTGATTTCAGTCGGGGCGGATAACCCCTTCGGTCACCCCAGTCCCGAGGTGCTACAGAGGTTGGAGAAAGAGCTAGGCCAGGCCGCAGTCTACCTGACATCGGGAAGTGGCACTATCGAGTTCACCACAGATGGAGAGAAGCTGTGGGTGAAGACAGAGGAATAGGGGCAGACCTCGAAGAACTCTCCCCCGGCTCATCCGGCAAGGCAATTTCTGCCGCGAAAGGGTGTATACTTCTGCTGGCAAACCCTGCGAGCCAGCAGGATGCGGATACGGCCTGGTAGCACGGGAAACGTAGCCAAGGAGGACTCGTATGCAGGAGAACCTGGCGTACAACTTCAAGTTGCAGTTGCAGGCAGGCAAGAAGGTCTTCGGCCCCCTCCTGGGGCCGGGAAACGACCCCGAGAACACCGTAAAGGCACTGAAGGATTTCGGCTACGACTTCGTCATGGTGGACAACGAACATAGCCTGGTAGGCAAGGAAACCATCTATTCGTATATTCGGGCTGCCAGGGAAACGGATATTCCCATATTAATGAGGCCCGAGGAAAGCTTCGCCAATTTCAGGTGCTACCTCGATTCCGGTGTTAACGGCTTGATGCTCCCGCAGGTCAGCACGGCGGAGGAAGCGGCGTACGCGGTTGATCAGGCCTATTTCCCTCCAGTCGGGCATAGGGGGTCGGGGATCGGCTTGAGCCCTTACTTGCTCGACTTCCAGGACCCCGCTGAGCTTCCCTTGCTTGCCCTGACTGAGTATGTCAACAACAACACCATGCTCTTCCCTCAAACCGAAAGCCTGTTGAATATCAGCAACCTGCGTCAGATTCTGAGGCTGGAAGGAGTAACAGGAGCGATAGTGGGAACTAATGACCTCGCGCTCAATATCGGCGGCATCGACCCCGGCGCTCTCAGGGCGGACATCAACAGGGCGCCGTTTCTGGAAGAGAAGCTGAAGGAAGTGGTCGGGATATGCCGGGACGCCGGCAAGGTGGCGGGCATCGGCGCTTTTCCACCCAAAGGCTGTGCCAGGTGGGCTCAGGAAGGGTACCAGGTATTCATACTGGGCTACGTTAGAGACGGAAATGTGGATAGGCTGCGTCCCATCATCGAGGAGGCCAAAACACTGGTGAGCTAGACAATGCACTTTATGTCAACCTTGCCTCAGCTGCGGTGAGGCTCCGACATGGACGCAGGTTGACTATACGGGAGGACCGTAGATCAGGAGGAAAGACGGTATGCCCAGAATCGGAATCACCAGGGATCTGTTCGATAAAGAGGGGACATTCATCATCCCCGGCCCCGGCCTGAAGATGCTGGATGAGGTCCCTGAGGTCGAGTACAGGGTGTTCCAGGAGCACCTGCCGGAAATCACTCCGGCGCAGATAGAGGGCCTGGATATGGTCATCAGCCTCAGGCCGAAATGGACTCAACGCAGCCTGGCTGGGAATGAACGCTTTCTCTCCATTCACCGCACCGGGGTAGGCTACGACATGATTGATGTCCCGGCCATGACCAAGGCGAACGTGGCGCTGTGCATCACCCCGGTTGCAGTCCGTCGCCCGATGGCAGCAGCGATACTCACCTTCATACTGGCGCTGAGCACACGCCTGCTGACCAAGGACGCGCTGGCTCGCCAGGGCCGATGGGCGGAGAAGGCCGGGTACCACGGCTACGGATTGCAGGGGAAGACGCTTGGCTCCATAGGTGTGGGAAACATCGGCCACGAGATGTTCGTTCTAGCCAGACCTCTAGGCATGAAGCACGTGGCCTATGACCCCTATGTCGCTCCGGGGGCCGTGGCCGATGTCGACGTTGAGCTTGTGGACATGGACACCGTCCTGGCTGAATCAGACTTCCTGAACATCGGCTGCCCTCTGAACGAGAGCACCCACCATCTGGTCGGAGAGAGGGAACTGGCCAGGATGAAGAACACGGCATTTCTCATAAACACGGCGCGCGGGCCCATCGTGGATGAAGCTGCGCTGATAAGGGCCCTGCGAGAAGGCTGGATACGAGGCGCTGGAATAGACGCCTTCGAACAGGAGCCCACAGCGCCCGATAACCCGCTGCTCAAGATGGACAACGTCATAGTCACTCCCCACGCCCTGGGTTGGACGGACCAGATGTTCATGGGTCAAATGAACGAGATCGTCGAACAGGTCTCGCGGATCATCCGAGGAGAGATACCCGAGCTGCTGGTGAACCGGGAGGTCTGGGACAGGCCGGGGTTCCAGACAAAGCTGGAGAGGCTTCGGGCACCACTTATATGAACCTGCCCCGGCAAGAAAGATGGAATGGCACCGCAATCGAGAACAGGACCCTGCAAGCAGCATACGCCGACCGGATTCGCATGGTGTGCCAACGGCAAGCCATACAGGAGGTAGCGAATGACAGAGACTAGCTACGCAAGAGACCACGAGCTCCACTTGCCCGGGAGAATCGATGATTCGCCGGTGGG
The DNA here is from genome assembly GCA_034430415.1 of Dehalococcoidia bacterium. GTDB lineage: Bacteria > Chloroflexota > Dehalococcoidia > GIF9 > AB-539-J10 > JADFUZ01. Next base: position 48 of record DAOUEN010000004.1, on the reverse strand, counting down.
GAGGCTGCTCACGGGATCCATAGACATGCACCTCCATTTCGACCCGGA
>DAOUEN010000003.1:0-9338 GCA_034430415.1 Dehalococcoidia bacterium | reverse complement strand
CTTCTGGATTGTCGCGTGCATGGATATTCCTCCTTTCTCTGGTTATGATATTATGTTAACTACTCCGACAGCGCCGGATACAGTAGCCCGTGTCTTCCCGGCCGGACGCAAAAAAACGCCAACCAGATACTGGTCGGCCCGATGTCACTCGGTCTCCAATTGCCGCTACTATCTTGCTTTCCGGGAATGCCCGTGCTACAGAGTTCCTCAGTCGCAGGCTTGCGGTGAGTACTTTACTACATCGGCCGCCGGCAAGCAAAATCCGCAGGCCGCGTCGGGCGGCCCCCCGCAGCCGAACCGATGCCACGGCATCTCAGGAAACAGCGGCGGGCTTGCTGAAGTTCAATATCCGTCCCTGCTGCTTGCTGCCGTCGTGGACGAGAGGGCAGGAGAAGCTGTCTTCAGGGTGGAACCCGGCCTCCTCCACCTTCCCGGCCAGCGCTTCCACCGCAATGTGCTCCGGGAAGACCGAGAGCAGGCCGCCGGGCTTGAGCAGCCTGCGGACCTCCGCCAGCAGCTGCGGCAGCCTCCGGTCGTCTATGGTGAAGTACCAGAAGATATCGTAGAGCAGGACGGTGTCCACAGTCCCGTCTTCCCAGGGGAACTCCAGCTCGCCGCCCGTCCCGACTGTCTCAATGTTCCCCAGCCCCTCCCGCTTCATCCACCCGGACAGCTCCTTCAGCTTGCTGCTGTCCCGGTCCACGGCATACACCTTCCCGGTATTCTTCACCACCTTTGCCGCGGGAATGGAGTAGTTCCCCGAGCCGCAGCCGAAATCGAGGACAACCTGGCCCTCCTCGAGCCCGGCCTTCTCCAGGACAGCACGGCTAAGGCGTTCGGTATCGTCAGCCATGGTGGTGACAACGCGGCGAAAGCGCCGCAGGCTTCAAACCGGCATGGCGGGAGCCAGCCCGCTACTCCGCGCTCTGGGCAGACTGCAAAGGGAACGGTGCCTTGATCGTCGTAGTCACGTCGAATGTAGAAAAGAAGAAGTTCTTGCTCAGAGTGAGCCCTCCCTGGGGGCATATGTCCTGGCAGAGCCCGCAGAAGCAGCACTTCCCCAGGTCTATCTTGGGGTATTTCTTGGGGTAGGTCGCTTTGTACTCCGGCGGCGCCTCTACCATCTCTATGGCCCTGTTGGGGCATATCATCGCGCAGAGCGTGCAGGAAGTACACTTCTCGATATCGAACACATGCTCGCCCCTATACCCCTCAGGGATGGGAATAGCCTCGTGGGGGAACTTGACCGTCATCGGTTTGGAAACCAGGTTCTTGAGCAGCTTCCCTATTACCGTTATCTTCATATTCTCTCACCTGTCCATGTCTGCCGGGCAGATATTCAGGCTCCAGTATATAGCCGGCACGTCCGCCACCTGCGCGCCCTTAAGCAGGTGCTCGAGCACCGGTATCATGTGCAGGAAGTCGGGTCCCCTTACCTTCACTCTATACGGATGGATGCTTCCGTCGCTCACCATGTGAACGGCCGCTTCCCCCCTGGCTGCCTCGTTGCGCACATACACCTGCCCTGCCGGAATCTTGGCCTTCAGCTTGGGCTTCCTCAGCTCCGGCGCTATCGCCTCGCCGGCCGGCAACTGGCTTAACGCCTGCCGCACGATTTTGACCGACTGTTTTAGCTCCTCTATTCCCACCAGGTATCTGGCGTAGGCATCTCCTTCGCTGCGGACGGGCACGTCGAAGTCCATCCTCTCGTACACCTCATACGGGTCGTCCCTCCGTACGTCCGTCATGATGCCCGAGCCTCTTGCTACCGGCCCCGTGGCGCCCAGCCTGACGGCGTCTTCCACTCCCAGGATCCCCACACCCCTGGCCCGGCTCCTCAGCGTCGGGTGCTCCGCCTCCTCAAACCGTATCATCTCCTCCACCTTCTCCAGTACCTCGAGTATCTTTTGCTCGGCCCCCTCGGGCAGGTCCCTCCTCACCCCACCGGGACATATGTAGCCTGCCGGATAGACCCTTCCACCGGTAATCAACTCAAACAGGTCCAGTATGTAGTCTCGGTAGCCGAAGGCTATCTTGAATCCGCTGTCGAAGCCGGTGCCCATGCAGAAGGCCCCGAACCAGATGAAATGGGACTGGATCCTGGATAGCTCGGCCATTATCACCCTCAGGTACCTGGCCCGCTCCGGCAGCTCAATCCCCAGCAGCTCGTCGACGGCCTCCGCGTGCACCAGGTTCCAGTTGAGCGCCTCCAGGATGCAGAGCCTGTCCGACAACACCGCATTCTGCAGCGGCAGCCGGTATTCCATGAGCTTCTCGAAACCTCTATGCAGATATCCGGGATCGGCCCTGGCGGACACTACCTCTTCTCCGTCAACCTTTAGCTTCACGCCGAAGTTACCGGAGCCCGGATGAGCCGGTCCAAAATAGAGATCGTAGTCCGTATCCAGTGCGGGGATCATCATTTCACTCGAAATAGACATGTTCCCTCTCATTCTCCTGGTTGTAGTACTTCTCCCTGGTATATTCCCTCCAGTCAAAGTCCTTCCTGAACGGGGGTGGACCTTCCCAGTCCTCCAGAAACAGCGGCGCCAGGTCCGGGTTTCCCTCGAACTTGACGCCGAACATCTCGTGAAGCTCTCTTTCGTGAATCCCGGCACTCCGGTCCCACACGGGCATCACGGAGGCGATGGAAGGGTCTTCCCGGCTGATCCTGGTCCTCAGAGTGACCACGACCTTGTCCCGGGGCGACCACAGGTGGTAGGTAAGCTCATAGCTTCCGTCTTCTACCCAGTCAGTGACCGATATGGACGACAGGTGCTCAAAGCCCTGCTCCTTAATCCACCCGGATACTTCCAGCACTTGCTCCTTGCCTATCGAAACCCAAACCCTCCGGATTCTCTGTACTTCGCCTTCAACGCCGAACTTCGCCTTGAGGCTCTGGAGTATTTCCGCTTCCCTGACCGGCTCCATCTCAGTCCATCTCCTTCACGTGCTCGAATATCTTGGCGCAGGCCTCGAAGACCGACTCCGGCCGCGGCGGACAGCCGGGAATATACATGTTCACCGGAATGTAGTCGCTGAGCTTCTTCACCGTGTTATAGGAGTCCCAGTACATGCCTCCGGTCATGGTGCAGGCCCCCAGGGCCAGCACTACCCTGGGCTCCGCCATCTGCTCGTATACCTGCCGCGCCCTCTTCATCGATTTGAACGTCTGATATCCGGCGATAAACAGCACGTCGGCGTGCCTCGGACTGCCGACGACGATCATCCCAAACCTCTCCATGTCCCACCGTGATCCCACCAGCGGAATCAGCTCGCAGAAGCCGCAAGAGTTGAACCAGCTGAAAATCCATATCGCCTTTATCAGCTTCCTCAGTTTCCTGGATTTCTCACTCATTCTTCACCTTTGTCCTTTCCGGGCAATGAGTATGGGGGCCACTCATGACCGTTCCTGCAACAATCGACCAATAGCCGCTGCTCGTACACGAGCGCGGCGATATATTGACCGCCATTATATTCCCCCCCTGGTTCTGGATGCAACACCCCGGGCTGAAAATCGAAAGATTCTCCGTCGATGAATCTGTCATGCCGCCCCGCGGGAGACCTTTTGCAGCATGCGTGGTGCCATTCGGTCCTTTTCTTGACACAGAACGGTTCGGCCGTAGAGAATATGCAGTTGTACACAAGTAATCGAGTCAAACGAATGCCGGCGGCATGCGAAGTATGGAACATGGAACACATAAAATATAGAATATGAAGAAGGAAGATGCCGGCAGTCCGGCGCAGCAGAGGAGGTGACAATGGCTGAAGCGCAACGAAAGAACGGGTCCGAGCCCAGGATAGTGGGTTTCCTGTGCAGCTGGTCTTCCGTGGCCGGCGGCGCGAGGGCCGGCGCCGGCGAATCTCCCTGTCCCGACAACGCCAGGATAATCAGGGTGATGTGCTCCGGGAGGGTTACTCCCACTTTCATCCTGAAAGCGCTGGCGTGTGGAGCCGACGGCGTGCTCATCGGTAGCTGCCAATCGGGGGACTGTCACTACGTGTCCGGCAACTACAAGACAGCGCGCAGAGTCGAATCCATGAAAAGGCTCCTGGAGCAGATGGGGATAGAGCCGGACAGGCTGAGAATGGAGGCCGTCCCCGCCGGGGACGGGGCTGCCCTGGCCCGGGCAGTGGGCGACTTCACCGGTAGACTGAAAGAGCTGGGCCCGAGTCCCCTGGAAAGGAGATGCTGAGATGGAGAAACTGAAGCTGGCTCTGTACTGGGCGGCAAGCTGCGGCGGCTGCGAGATCGCCCAACTGGAGATTGGCGAGAAGATCCTGAAGCTGGCCGAGGCCGCCGATATCGTCTTCTGGCCGGTGGCCATCGACGCCAAGTACAAGGACCTGGAGGCCATGCCCGCCAAGAGCATAGACGTCTGCCTGTTCAACGGGGCCATCAGGAACTCGGAGCAGGAGCACATGGCCCGCATGCTGCGGGAGAAGTCGAAGACGCTGATTGCCTACGGGTCCTGCGCCTACGAGGGGTGCATCCCCGGGCTGGCCAACATGTTCAACCGGCGGCTGGTCTTCGAACGGGCCTACCTGGAGACACCGTCCACTGACAACAAGGAGGGGGTGCTCCCCCGGACGAGCTGCCAGGTGCCCGAGGGCGAACTCACTCTTCCCGAGTTCTACGACAGCGTCAGGTCCCTGTGCCAGACGGTGGACGTGGACTACATCGTCCCCGGCTGCCCCCCGGAGGAGAGAACGACCTGGCTGGCCCTGGAGGCCGTGCTGGAGGGCAAGCTGCCCCCCAAGGGAACGGTCATCACTCACAATGCCAAGTCGGTGTGCGACGACTGCCCGCGGAAGAGGGACGTGAAGAAGGTGAAGAAGTTCTACCGCACCTTCGAGATCACTACCGACCCTGAGGTCTGCCTGCTGGAGCAGGGGCTGCTCTGTGCCGGCATCGCTACCCGCGGGGGCTGCGGGGCCCCGTGCCCCCAGGCCAACATGCCCTGCACCGGCTGCTACGGGCCGGTGGAGGGGGTCGTCGACCAGGGAGCGGCCTTCCTAGGCGCCGTGGCCTCGGTGATCGACTCCGACGACCCCGAGGAGATCCGCAGGATCATAGACGATATCCGCGACCCGGTAGGCACCTTCTACCGCTACAGCCTGCCCGCTTCGCTGCTAAGGAGGGCCGTAGTACGATGACGAGAAGAATAACCATTGACCCCATCACCCGGCTGGAAGGCCACGGCAAGATAGAGATCTTCCTCAACGATGCCGGCGAGGTGGAGAACAGCTACTTCCAAGTGCCGGAGCTGAGAGGCTTTGAGAAGTTCTGCGAAGGGCGGCTGTGCGAGGACATGCCCCAGATAACACAGAGGATCTGCGGAGTCTGCCCCGAAGCCCACCACACGGCGTCGAGCAAGGCGCTGGACGCGCTGTTCCACATCGACCCGCCGTCACCGGCCAGGAAGCTGCGGGAGCTGCTCTACAGCGCTTTCTACATCACCGACCATGTCACCCATTTCTATATCCTCGGCGGCCCCGACTTCATCATGGGGCCGGAGGCCCCGGTGGCGGAGCGCAACATCCTGGGAGTCATCGCCAAGGTGGGGCTGGAGCTGGGCGGGGCGGTCATAAACACCCGCAAGCAGAACCACCACATCATCCAGATGCTGGGCGGCAGGGCGGTCCACCCTGTCTTCGGCCAGCCCGGCGGCGTCAGCAAAGGTCTCAACGAGGAGGAGAGGAAAGAGGTGGAGCAGATCGCCCGGAACTCCCTGGAGTTCGGCAAGCTGTCGCTGAAGGTGTTCGACGACATCGTGCTGAAGAACAAGGAATACGTGGACATGATCACCAGCGACGCCTACACCCACCACACCTACTACATGGGCCTGGTTGACGACAACAACAAGGTAAACTTCTACGACGGCCGGGTCAGGGTGGTGGACCCCGACGGCAAGGAGTTCGCCAAATTCGCCCCCGCCGACTACCTGGAGCATATCGCCGAGCATGTGGAGCCCTGGACTTATATCAAGTTTCCCTTCCTCAAGAAGGTGGGCTGGAAGGGCTTCACCGACGGCAAGGACAGCGGCGTCTTCCGCGTGGCCCCGCTGGCGCGGCTCAACGCTGCCGACGGCATGGCCACTCCCCAAGCGCAGGAGGCCTACGACAAGATGTACGCCACCCTCGGCGGCAAGCCGGTGCACCACACCCTCGCCATGCACTGGGCCCGCCTGGTGGAGATTGTTTATGCCGCCGAAAGGCTGCTGGAACTGAGCCGCGATCCTGAAATCACCGACCCCAACATCCGCAACATCCCCACGGCTGTTCCCGACGAAGGAGTGGGCATCGTGGAGGCCCCTCGGGGCACCCTCATCCATCACTACGTCACCGACGACAAGGGGATAATCAAGAAGGTCAACCTGATCGTGGCCACGGTCAATAACGCCGCCGCCGTCAACATGTCCATCAACAAGGCGGCCAGGGCGCTCATCAAGCCGGGCAAAGAGATAAGCGAAGGACTGCTCAACCGCATCGAAATGGCGTGGCGCCCCTATGACCTCTGCCTGGCCTGCGCCTCGCACACACTGCCGGGGGAGGCGCCCATGGAGCTGGTCATCCGCGACTCCCGGGGTAACGAGGTCCGGAGGCTGGACAGAAACCTCCCCTGAGCCTGGCAGGACTCGGAAGGCAAGCGTCCATGCAGGAGGAGAAAGAAATGGAGCGGAACAAAGAGGAAAACGCTGCTTACCAGAAAGAGCGGGCACAGCCCGAAGAGGTCATAGAACAAGCCGGCGGCAGGGTATACGTTCCACCCTGCCAGGCGGCGTGCCCCCTGGGCGAGGATATCCAGCGCAACCACACCATGATGTCGATGCTTCCCCTGGACATCGACCAGGCACGCGAGCAGATACTCAGGATAGGCGACGAAGTATATGAGAAGAACCCCTTCTTCCTGCTTTGTAGCTACATCTGCGGACTCTGCGAGAAGCAGTGCAACTACAAGGACAAGACCGGGGCCATCAGGCGCCGGAGCCTGATGGGATTCATCGGCGAGCACTACGGCCATCGCCTGGCGAGCAAGCCGGCATTCCCCAACCCCACCCGGGAGAAAGTAGCGGTTATCGGAGGCGGGCCCTCAGGGCTGATGTGCGCCTACCTCCTGGCACAGCAAGGGTACCGGGTCACCCTGATGGAACGGAGCTTTCACCTGGGAGGCGCACTGCGCTACATACCCCACTACCGACTTCCCAGGCACGTGCTCAGCTCGGTCACGCATAACCTGCTCAGGATTGCCCGCATAGAGCTCAGGCTGGGGGCCAGCATAGGCGACGGGGCCAAGACCATAGACAACCTGGAGAACGAAGGATACCGGGCCATATACATCGCTACCGGCACTCCTTCTCCCCGGCCGCTGACCTACGAGGAGGAGACGGTGATCAGGTCCGACCTGGAAGGGGTAGCCTACGGCATGGGCCTGCTCTTCGGAGTGAACCATGGGGACGTTCCCCCGGGACTGTACCGCGGCCGGAAGGTGATAGTGATAGGCGGAGGAAACGTGGCTTTCGACGTGGCCCGGACCGCCCGGAGGCTGGAGGGGGACGTCACCGTCCTCTGCCTGGAGAACGAAGATAAGTCTTCTAAGGACGGCATACCGGCTGACATTGAGGAAATAGAAGGGGCCACCCAGGAGGGTATAGAGATCGTCTACTCCCGGGGTGTGGGCGAGGTAATCAGCCGGGAGGGCAGCTTCAAGAAGCTGCGCTGCGTGCGCTGCACCTCGGTGTTTGAGGAAAACGGAAGGTTCAACCCCCGCTTCGACCCCGGCGACGTGACATACCTGGAAGGAGACGTGCTGCTCATCGCCATAGGGCAGGGCCCGGAACGCACCTTCTTCCAGCACGAGGGCCTGCTGAACGACAAGGGCAGGCTGGACGTCGACCCGCTTACCCTGATGAGCAACCGCAGGAAGGGAGTGTTCATCGGCGGCGATGCCAGGAGGATTGGCTTCGCCATGGAGGCAATGAGCGACGCGTTGGCGGCGGCGGAGTCCATGGACCGCTACATCAGGGGCGAGGACCTCAAGGCGGGAAGGGAAAAGGAGTTCGAGCGGGCCGCCATCCCCAACAGCAGCAGCTACAAGGCCCAGCCCGGGCTGGTCTGGACTCCGGCAGATGAGAGGCTCAACTTCGAGCCGTACGAGAAGCCATTCACCCTGGAAGAGGTGGTGGAGGAGGCCAGGCGCTGTCTCTACTGCGGCCCCTGCCTGGGCTGCAAGGGATGCGTGGCGCTGGACCTCCAGCCGGAGATACGCGAGATAGAGGTTGACAAAGACCGGTGCAGCGGCTGCGGCATCTGCGTCGGTTTGTGCCCTTACGACGCCATCGTCTGGGATGAGGCCGGAGAGACCCGGGTGGCGGCCATAGACAAGCTCAAGTGCAAGCGCTGCGGCGTGTGCGTCGCCGCCTGTCCCTCGGGCGCAATCGCCATTGAGGACGAACTGCTGGAGGCCGTGGAAGGAGTCTGCGCATCGCTGTAGGTCAACTCGATTCGTAGCGGAGAAAGGAAGGCCTCGTGGAGCCACCAAGCGACCAGATAACAATTGCGGTGAAGATAGATGAAGAGCACTGCAGTGCCTGTTCCGTTTGCTCGTCTGTCTGTCCTTTCGAGGCCATAAAGAAAGACCCCGAGACGGGGAAGATTCTGCTGGAGATAGAGAAGTGCCAGACCTGCGGCATCTGCTACTCCTCGTGTCCGTCTCACGCCATCGAGGCCATCTCCTATGACATGGACTCACTGGCCGGGTACCTGGAGAAGGCGAAGCAGGAATACGACTCCGACTCGCTGGTTATCATGTGCAAGGGGTCGGCGCCCGATTTCGCCGAGGTGGAGAAGCTGTTCGGCATTTCCAGCTTCGTGCCGCTATCCGTCCCCTGTGTCGGCCGTATCCCCGGGGAGATACTGCTGAGGGCCATCTCCTCCCTGGGAATAGAGAAGATATACATGCTGGCCTGCGATACGGACTACTGCCGCTATGAGAAAGGGAGCGCCGTTGCCGGGCGCAGGGCAGCGGTGCTGAACCTCCTCCTGGAACAGCTCGGCTACGGCCAGGAGGTCATCGAGTTCAGGCGGAACAGCCTGAAGGTAAAGGTGGACAGGAACAAGTGCATCGGCTGCGGCAACTGCGCCTTTTTCTGTCCCTTCGATGCCGCCAAACTGGAGAGCGGGGCAGCCGAGATCGACCTGGAGCTGTGCCGCGGCTGCGGCCTGTGCGTGACGCTGTGCCCCGCCCTGGCGCTGGAGCTGGAGCACTGGGAGGGAGAGCGCCTGTCGTCCTCCATATCCAGGCTCTCCTCCGAGATGAGAAAGCCCAGCATCCTGGT
>DAOUEN010000002.1:0-51015 GCA_034430415.1 Dehalococcoidia bacterium | reverse complement strand
GATGCCGTCCTAACAGGGCGGCGTCTGTCGTTTCTGATGCGCGCAGACCTATGTATCAGGCGTAGACATTGATATGCCTGCCTTCCAGCATCTTGACAATTCGTTCGGAATCGGGCAGGTCGTCTACAACTACACCTTCACTGACAGCGAGTAGTTCTATCCCTATCGGGGTATTATCGGCCGCGTAGTCGATGTATCTCATGTCATCCAGTGCCTTGGTGTAAGCATAAGGCTTGTCGTCAAGCTGTATGTAGACAGCGTTGGCTTCTGGGTCATGCTCAAGTCTTGGCAACATAGTTATTCACCCTCCGCTTCTTCGTGAATGCGAAGGCGACCCGGCTCTACAATCCAGAGCCGCCCGCGTGGGTCATAGGAGCGCAGAGAAACAGTGAATTGGCGAACAAGGTTCAATAGGCCTTTCATCGTCGGATGAGGGTGTCGCAGTACCACAAGCCCTACATACCTCTCCGGTGGGTAGACAAGGATGTTGGCGAAATCCATGTCCAGGGTGAGCAAGCAACGGCCTTCGCGGCTCGCGGCCGCCCCGACAAGAGGATCCGAGAAGCCGCCGAGTCCCTCCTCTGGCACAGTGAGAACATCATGGCCCGCTTGCGCCAGGATTTCTTTCGCTCGGGGAGCAATGTTTTCATCCGGCTTGAGCTTCATTACACATTCGCCACTTCCACCGGCAGCACCTTCTCACGCGTCATTTCAGCAGCGTAAGCCAGCGCTGCCCGTATGTCTTCTTGCTTGAGTCCGGGGTAGGCCTCCAGGATAGTCTCGGTGGAATCGCCGTTGGCAAGGCAGCTGACAATAATCCATACCATGATTCGCGTTCCCTTGATACAGGGCTTGCCATGACAGACATTCGGGTCTATAGAGATGCGTCCTTTCCAGTCCTCCATAGTACAGACCTCCTCCGTGGTGACTACATCACACTAAGAATGCAACATCAGTCCAGCAGCTTGAGGAACTCCCCGCTCGCTCCTGAGCTGTCGTCACCTGCTGCCAGTTGAGACCGGGAAGGAGGCTCGAGGACTACTCTGTATTTCACCTTCGCCTCCCCTGTCTCCCACTATCGTACTTTCCCGCCCCAACTCTAGCTCAATGCTAGTATAGCATAGGCCGGAACGCAGCAACCCTCAGGCTTTTCTGCGGGATATGTGAGGTGAGTGAAGATTTGGAGAGTGGGGACGCGCCCTGGTGCTCGCTGGAGATGAAGTCGCGGAAGTCGGCGTGATTGCCGGCCTGGTGGTGCTTCTCGTCAGTATGTAGCCGGCGGTTGCTCGCCTGCTTCATATCCCCTTGTGACAGCCCTTTTCAGAAAATTAGCAGTGTAGATAAGTCTGCCCCAATGGACATTGGCAATCTGCCCCAACGGTCATTGGCAGGGCAAACAGGTGGGGCTAGACTGCAGGTGAGTTTAGAGTGCCTACAGAGTGCAGAAATCGTAGCACCTGTAAATATGATTGAAGGAGGTGCGGTAACGATGAAGCATGTGAGTGTACGTAGAAACGGACGCTTGCCGGGCGGTCAGCGGCCCTGTATCTATTCCATGAATGGTAGCGTTTCCTGGCGTCTCTGTACCCATGACTACAGGTGCGTCTCCTGCGAATTCGCCCAGATGATGGACGACAGGGTGAACCCCCTGGAACTGCAGCCGCTGCGGCGGGAGGAATGGGAAAGCAAGGTGAGAGAGGATGAGCTGCAGAAGATCCTGACGGAACAGCATCCGGCAACTGTGTGAGGTCCGGGCAGCCGCCGACACAAGAAGGCTGCCCCTAGTGCCCCGGCAGACCAGCGCGCCGGGGCACTATCGTTTTTGTACCGCACGGCGTCTCCGCCCTTGCAGCTCTACATAATGCTCCGTGCACCTGGCGTGTTCAGGGGTGCTGTGGGAAGTGCGCTCTGCCGATCATGGCGAAGTCGAACCACTGTTGCGCTGGTTCGGGCCCTTCGTGGTCGTGGAAGGTCCCTCCTATCATCCCTGAGCCCTTGATTGCGTCGTAGAAGTCGCACCCGGGGCATTCGGCGTTGTCGGAGCTGCCGCTGCCCGTTATCCGGAACGTCCCCTGGAAATTGTAGTGGTCGATGTCGCCCTCGCACTCGCAGGAATCGTCAAGCTTGGGAACGAATGTGGACGTGGCGTGGAACGATATGTAGATCTTGCCGTAGACCGGTCCGTACATGAAGCCTGTGGAGTCGGCCGGCCAGCCCACGTCTATCGAGAATGAGCCGGAAATCCAGCCGCGCCCGTTCGGCCCTACCGTGTTCTCGAACTGCCAGTCGCCTATGGCGGCGGAGTTGGGTGTGCCGGGATGAGTGAAGGTCATCAGGTTGCCGGTGATGCTATTGGGGGGCGGTTTCCCTTCCGGGTCAGTGAACTCAGGGATCACCTGGCCGTTTGCATCAAGCGCTAACATCTTGGTGTAGAGGTGGAAGTGCTGCTCCGTGGCCGCTTCTCTTGCGCTCCCGACAATCGTAGCGCAGCCGCCGTTGGCGTAAGCCACTGCCGCCGTACCCGACAGCGCCAGCAGCAGGGCGGCCAGCACCGCCAGCGCGACGCGGTTCTTCCGTATACTCTTCATCTCTTTGTGCCTCCTTCTCCCGGTCCTAGTACTTTAGTCGCCCCCAGGTGGGGAAATCCCTCGGGGCGTCGGCGGAGCTTACCCCAGCGGCTTCGGGTTGTCAATACCTGCCGCGTCTCCGGCTGAAGCCTCGCCGGGGTCTGGACAGCCGCTACAGCAGGGTCTAGAATCTGCTGTAGCGATATCGCGGGCGCGGCGCGACCCGCGAGTCCGCTAGAAGGAGGCAAGATGGAAGGGAAATCCATAGCTATCATCGGGGCCGGCATCTCCGGGCTGTCGGCCGGGTGCTACGGGCAGATGAACGGCTACCGTACCCGTATCTTCGAGATGGACTCCAAGCCGGGCGGACTGTGCTGTTCGTGGGATCGAAAAGGCTACACCGTCAACGGCTGTATCCACTGGTTCATGGGCGCCGGGCCTCGGGCAAGCCACTACCGCGTCTGGGAGGAGCTGGGGGCCGTCCAGGGGAGGGAGATGGTCTACTATGAGGTGACGTCGCGCTACGAAGCGAGCGACGGCACGGTGTTCAACTTCTACACCGACATCGACCGCCTGGAGCAGCACATGAAAGAGCTGGCCCCCGAGGACGGCGGGGTAATCGAGGACTTCGCCAAAGGTCTGCGTGGTCTCGTCAACTTCAATATGCCCATCGACAAGGCCCCCGAGCTGTGCGGCCCCGCCGATAAGATCAAGATGATGTTCAACATGCTGCCCTATATGCCGACTATGAGGCGCTGGGGAAAGGTCTCCACACGCGACTTCGGCCAAAGGTTCACCAGCCCGCTGTTTCGCACCCTCTTCTCTACCTGGGGGCCTCCTACCGAGCCCGGTGTTGCTGGGGGGTCCTTCCCCATGCTGTTCATGATGATGTCGATATCCTCCATGCATCGGAAGTCCACCGGATATCCGGTGGGCGGCTCCCTGGAGCTGTCACGGGCCGTGGAGCAGCGCTACCTCAACCTGGGAGGAGAGGTCAGCTACGGGTCCAGGGTGAGGAAGGTGCTGGTGGAGGACGGCCGCGCCGTGGGAGTGCGGCTCGAGGACGGGAGCGAGCACCGGGCCGACTACGTTATCTCCGCCGCCGACGGTCACACCACCATCTTCGACATGCTGGAGGGAAAGTACATCGACGATAAGATAAGGGGCTACTACGACGAGCTTCCCCGGTTTCCCGCCCTCGTCCACGTCGCCCTGGGGGTGGCCCGTACCTTCGACGAGCTGCCGCATTCCGCATTCGGCATAGGGTTCCCGCTGGACAAGCCGGTCACCATTGCGGGGAACGAGATGAGCCGGCTCAACGTCGGCGGCATATACAACTTCGACCCGACCCTGGCGCCGGCGGGCAAGGCCGTAGTCAAGGTGTGGTTCCCCACCGTGTACGGGTACTGGGAGAAGCTGTGGCAGGACCCGGCGCGCTACCAGGCCGAGAAGGAGAAGATCGCCGACACCATCGTCGAGCTGCTGGACAAGCGCTTCCCCGGCCTGGCCGGCCAGGTGGAGATGCGCGACGTGGCGACCCCGATGACCTACGAACGCTACACCGGGAGCTGGCGGGGGAGCTTCGAGGGCTGGCTGCCCAGCGCCAAGACATTCGGCATGCGCATGAGCAAGACCCTGCCGGGGCTGGGCGGCTTCTACATGACGGGGCAGTGGGTGGAGCCGGGCGGCACCATCGCCTTTGTCGCCGTGTCCGGCCGCAACGTCGTCCAGCTCATCTGCAAGCAGGACAAGAAGCGGTTCGCCGCTACCACTCCGTGAGCCCGCCTGTTCGGGCAGTGTGGGGTTGATGGGTGGTGGCGCTGGCTTTATACTGGACGCGTGGAGAAGACGGGCGGCAAGGTCCTCGTGGTCGAGGACGACCGGAACCTGCTTGACGTCCTGGAGTACAACCTGTCCAGGGAAGGGTATACGGTGGTCACGGCTGCCAATGGCACCAGGGCCCTGGAGCTTGCCCGCGTCGAAGCGCCCGACATGCTCATTCTGGATGTCATGCTTCCCGAGCTCAGCGGCTTCGAGGTCTGCCGCATCCTGCGCCGGGAGAGCAACGTGCCCATCCTGATGCTTACCGCCAGGGGCGAAGAGGTGGACAGGGTGGTCGGTCTCGAAATCGGGGCCGACGACTACATGAGCAAGCCTTTCAGCATAAGGGAGCTGCTGGCCCGGGTGCGGGCCATGCTCAGGCGGTCCCGGATGGCGGAACAGAAGCCCTCCGAGGCCAAGCCCCTGGTACGGGTCAACGACCTGGAAATAGACCCGGGGCGGCACAGGGCGAAGCTCGGCGGCGAGGACCTCAATCTCAACCTCAAGGAGTTCGAGCTGCTGACGTTCCTGGCACAGAACAGGGGGCTGGTCTTCAGCCGGGACCAACTCCTGGACAGGGTGTGGGGCTATGAGTGCGCTGTGGGAACCCGCACCGTCGACGTCCACATCAGGTGGCTCAGGGAGAAGATAGAAGCCGACCCCCGGGACCCCAGGCGGCTCATCACCGTCAGGGGCGTCGGCTACAAGCTGGAGGGCTGACCATGTGGCGCAGTGTCCAGTGGCGAATAACCGTGCCTTTCGTAGCGCTGGTGCTGTGCAGCATGGGTATCCTGGGAGGCTACCTGCTCGATTTGGCCAGGGATACTCAGGTGGAGAGCCTCCGCTCTCAACTGGAGACCGAGGCCCGGCTCGTAGCCGGAGCCAGCATCTCCGGGTTCTCGGATGCCGACCCGGCCGGGGCGCTGGACCAATTGACCGGGAAGCTGGCAGAGGGCACCGGCTCCCGCATCACCATCATCGGCTCTGACGGCAGCGTGCTGGGTGACTCGGAGGCGGACCCCCGGTCCATGGAGAACCACCTGGACCGACTCGAGGTGGCCCAGGCCCTGGCCTCCGGCCTGGGAGAGAGCACCCGCTACAGCACCACCCTGGACCAGAAGTTCATGTACGTGGCCGTCCCGGTGCTCAGCGGGGGAGAAGTCCTGGGCGTAGCCCGGGCGGCCCTGTCGTTCTCCGCCGTCGAGGCCTCGGTGAAACGGATGACGACGGCCATCATCATAGCCCTGGTCGTAGCCACGGTGGCAGTTGTCCTGGCGGCGGGCCTCGTCGGGCGGCTGATAACCAGCCCTCTCAGGCGGATGACTGCGGCGGTACAGGAGATTGCCTCCGGACGGCTGGACCAGAAGATCGAGCTGAGCACCGCTGATGAGCTGGCACAGCTGGCGCACGCCTTCAACGAGATGTCTCTTAGCTTGAAGGAGAGGGTGGCTACCATCTCCGAAGAAAGAGGCAAGCTGGCAGCCATGCTGGATGCCATGACCGACGGGGTGATGATGACGGATGCAGAGGGCACCGTCACCCTGGCCAACCGGGCGGCTGAGAAGCTATTCAACTTTGAGGGGGAGAGAGCTGTAGGCCGGTCCCTGATAGAGGTCACCCGCGACCACCAGATTGACGAAGTGCTGAAGCGCTCTCTCAGTGAGGACAGAGAGCAGACCCTGGCCATTGAGACCGGGACGCCGAGAAGCTTCCTGCGAGTGGTTGCAGTCCCCCTGACCGGCCGGAGGTTGGCCGGGGCCCTGCTGCTGGTGCAGGACCTCACCGAGCTTAAGAGCCTCCAGACCGTGCGGCAGGAGTTCGTGGGGAATGTGTCACATGACTTGAAGACTCCGCTGGCCTCCATAAAGGCGATGGCGGAAACACTGCGGGACATAGATGACCCGGAGGCGGCTGAGAGCTTTCTCGGCAGGATCGACTCCGAGATAGACCATATGACCCAGATAATCGCCGAGCTCACCCAGCTATCGCGCATCGAGACGGGCCGGGCGGAGTTGAACCTGGAGACGGCCAGCGCCGGCTCTCTGGTGGAGTCGGTCATCGCCAGATTCAGTCACTTGGCCGATAGAAGGAAGGTAGGCCTCATTCTTGAGGTCCCATCCGGGCTGCCCCCGGTGTACGTGGACAGGGAAAGGGTGGAGCAGGCCCTGGGCAACCTGGTGCATAACGCCGTCAAGTTCACTCCGGAGGGTGGCAGGGTTACGGTGTCGGTGGGTATGGAGGAGGACAGGGTGGCGGTATCGGTGGCCGACACGGGGATCGGCATTCCGGCGGACGACTTACCCCGCGTTTTCGAGCGCTTCTACAAGGTGGACAGGGCCCGCTCCGGGGGCGGAACGGGGTTGGGATTGGCTATCGCCCGGCACGTGGTCCTGGCTCACGGTGGAGACATCCGGGTGCGGAGCATCGAAGGCCGGGGCTCCACCTTCACCCTGACCTTACCCACAGCCGGCGATTCCCGCTGACGTTCCTCCGTATTGCCTTCTTCTTTCCACGGATTTTACCTGCTTTTAACGGGACCTTAAACACGCCTTAAACTGCGCCGCTTACAATGGAGGCAAGATGAAAAGAGGAGGAATGAAGTGAACAGACAAAGCGGAGAACTCAAGGGAAGATGGGTGGCGGCGCCACTGGTGGTGCTGCTGGTGGTCGGCCTTGCCCTGGTGGGGTGCGGTGGGAGCAGTTCGGGGACCGTCACCGAGGCGGGTTCCACCAGCGTGCAGCCGCTGGCCGAAGTGCTGGCTGAGGCCTTCATGCAGGACAATCCTGACGTGACCATAGTGATTCAGGGAGGAGGGTCCAGCACCGGAGTCAAGTCTGCTGCCGACGGCACGGTGGACATCGGCGCGGCCTCGCGCGAGCTCAAGGACAGCGAGCCGGACCTGGTCAAGCATCTGCTGGCCCGCGACGGTATCGCTATCGTGGTGCATCCGGACAACCCGGTTGACGGACTGACCGGGGACCAGGTGAAGGAAGTGTTCGCCGGCAACATAGTGAGCTGGAGCGAGCTGGGCGGGCCGGACGAGGACATCCACGTGGTGGCCAGGGAGGAGGGTTCGGGCACCCGGGGCGCCTTCGAGGAGATGGTGATGGGCCAGGAAGGACCGGCTATCACCGGCTGCGCCATCCTGCAGAACTCCAACGGCGCGGTGAAGATGGTGGTCTCCGGCGATGACTGGGCCATTGGATTCATCTCCTTCGGCTACATTGACAGTACCGTCAGGGCCCTGGACATCGACGGTGTTGCCGCTACTCCGGGCAGCACGCTGAACGGGAGCTATCCCATCGTTCGGCCCCTGTACTTCCTTACCGCCGGGGAGCCGGAGGGACTGGTGGGGAGTTTCCTCGACTTCTGCAAGGGCTCTCAGGGCCAGGACATCGTCGCCGATGAAGGCTACCTTCGGGTTGACCGGATTGCCGGCTGAGCTGCCGCTAGACTAAAGTGCAGGAGCGTGAAGACAGAAGAAAGAGGGAGGACCCGGCCGGGCCATGCTTCTGCCTGGTGATGGAATGAAGAGGATATCCCGCTACTCGGTTGACCGCAGCGCGAAGTACGTGGTCATCTTCTGCGGCTCGGTGTCCTTCCTTATACTGATGGCCATTGCCTTATTCACCTTTCGGGAGGGACTCCCGGCGTTTCAGCAGGTCGGCCTGCTGAACTTCCTCTTTGGCGCGGACTGGCGTCCCGGCGACGGCCAGTTCGGCATTCTGGCCATGGTGGTCGGGTCCATCGTGGTCACCATCGGCTCCATGCTGCTGGCCGTACCGCTGGGGATTACCTGCGCTATCCTGCTGGCCGAGGTGGCTCCCCCACGCGTCCGCGAACTCCTGCGGCCGGCTGTTGAGCTGCTGGTGGGCATCCCTTCGGTGGTATACGGACTGGTGGGGTTGTTGCTTATCGTCCCTGTGGTCAGGCAGATCGGGGGCAACGGCTTCAGCGTCGCTGCCGCCTCCGTGGTGCTTATGGCCATGGTGCTGCCTACCATCATCAGCATCAGCGAGGACAGCATCAGGGCGGTCCCCGCTGAGTATCGGGAGGGCGCCCTGGCCCTGGGTGCCACCCGGTGGCAGACGATACGGCACGTGCTCCTGCCGGCGGCCCGCTCCGGAATCACCGCCGCAGTGGTGCTGGGGATGGGCCGGGCCGTGGGAGAGACCATGGCCATGATTATGGTCATCGGCAACTCGGTGATCATTCCCACTTCCCCGCTGAGCTCTGCCCGCACCCTCACCGGCAACATCGCAGTGGAGATAAACTATGCCGCCGGCCTGCACGAGGATGCCCTTTTCGCCACCGGTATGGTGCTCTTCTTGGTGATTGTCATCCTCAACAGCATCGCCACGGTGGCGCTGCGACGGGGCACCGGGAGGCAAGATGTCGGCTAGGTCGAGCCAGAAGATCGCTATGACTCTCATCTGGGGCGGCGGTTTCGTTACCGTCCTCATCCTTGTCGGCATCATCGGCTATGTCATGATTCAGGGCTTGCCCCTGCTGAGCTGGGAGTTCCTGTCTACCCCTCCGAGGGGAGGGCTGAGTGGAGGGGGAGGCATTTCCACGGCTATCGTCACCACCATCTACCTGATGGCTATCACCATTGCTGTCCTGGTGCTGCCCGGAGTGGGTGCGGCCGTCTACCTTACGGAATATGCCCGGGACAACTGGCTGACGCGGGTCATCCAGTATGGAGTGGAGACGCTCGCCGGAGTGCCGTCAATCGTCTTCGGGCTGTTCGGCTTCGCCGTGTTCGTCACCGCCCTGCATTTCCGTTTCTCTATTCTCTCCGGGGCGCTGACCCTGGTCTGCCTGCTCCTGCCCACCATGATCCGCACCTCCGAAGAGGCCATCAGGGCGGTGCCGATGTCCCACCGCGCGTCAGCGCTGGCCCTGGGAGCCACGAAGTGGCAGACCATACGGCACGTGGTGCTGCCGGCTGCCGTTCCGGGTATCGTCACCGGTATCATACTCTGCGTGGGTCGTGCCATTGAGGAGACCGCCTGTCTCTACGTGACCCTGGGGGGCAGCGCCGCCATGCCCAGCTCCCTTCTCTCCGGGGGACGTACCCTGTCGCTGCACCTGTTCTACCTGGCGATGGAGACCAGGGCCTTTGACAAGGCGATGGCTACCGGGGTGGTGCTTATCGTCAGCATTATCGTCATCAATACAACGACCAACGTACTGGCGCGCCGCTATCAGGCTAGGATGAGCGGAAGGAGAGCTTGAGATGAAAAGCACAGCATCGCCTAAGTTCAAGGCGAGAGGGGTCAACCTCTATTACGGCAGCTTCCAGGCTCTACGCTACATCAGCCTGGATATACCCCGAAACGCCATTACCGCTCTCATCGGCCCCTCGGGGTGCGGCAAGTCGTCCTTCCTCCGCACCTTCAATCGGATGAACGACCTGATTGCCGGGGCCAGGACGGAGGGCCGCATCGAGCTTGACGGGTCCTGCATCTACGACGAGGGGGTTGACGTGGTGAACCTCAGGAAGAGAGTGGGTATGGTGTTTCAGAAGCCCAATCCCTTTCCCATGTCGGTGTTCGAGAACGTGGCTTTCGGTCCCAGGCGGCACGGGAAGAACAACCACAGCGAGATGGAAGCCATCGTGGAGAAGAGCATCAGGGAAGCGGCGCTGTGGGACGAGGTGAGCGACAAGCTGGAGCAGTCGGCCCTGGCTCTCTCCGGCGGGCAGCAGCAGCGGCTGTGCATTGCCCGGGTGCTGGCCGTAGAGCCCGAGGTCATCCTGATGGATGAGCCGTGCAGCGCCCTTGATCCTATAGCCACCCTGAAGATCGAGGAGTTGATGAGGAAGCTGTCCAGGGACTACACCATTGTGATCGTCACTCATAACATGCAGCAGGCGGCTCGGGCATCCGATATGGCTGCCTTTATAATGATGGAGGAAGACAAGGCCGGGTCGCTGGTGGAGTACGGCCCTACGTCTGAGATATTCACCAAGCCCAGGGATAAGCGGACTGAGGACTACATTACCGGTCGGTTCGGCTAGAGTACCGGAGAGGAGGTCTGGATATGGAAGTAAGAGCGACATTTCAGAGGAAGCTGAAGGAGCTTCAGGACGAGCTTCTGGTCATGGGGAGTATGGTGGACAAGGCCATCAACCAATCGATAGAGGCTCTCAAGAAGCGCGACCTCGAGCTGGCCCGGCGGACAATCGACGAAGATGCCGGGATAGACGGGAAGAGGTTTGAGCTGGAGGAGAAGTGCATACAGCTCATAGCCACTCAGCAGCCGATGGCCAGCGATCTTCGCCTCATCGTCTGCATGCTGAGTATCATCACCGAGCTGGAGAGGATAGCGGACTACGGCGTGGGTATAGCCAGAGTGGTCCTGATGATAGGAGATGAGCCGCCCTTGAAGCCGTTGATCGATATCCCTCGAATGGCGGAGAAGACGCGAGACATGCTGCACCGCAGTTTGGATGCCTTCATCGCCCGCGACGACGGGGCTGCCCGGCGCATCTGCGTTGAGGATGACGAGGTCGACCATCTCTACGACCAGGTGTTCCGCGAGCTGCTCACCTTCATGTTCGAGGACCCGCGGACCATCACCAGGGCGACCCGCCTGATGTGGGTAGCCCATAACCTGGAGCGCGCCGGCGACAGGGTCACCAACATATGTGAGCGGGTGGTCTTTGTCATCACCGGCAAGATGGAAGAGATCGGGGCCTCCCACTACTGATGGGTCTTGGGGGTCTCCGGCTGCCGGCGTGTCTTGCTGCCCCGCCCCGGGACTCCGTGTGGGCCTCTCAGCGGGAGCGGGCCCTAATGCTCGCTGGAGATGAAGTCCTTGATCTGAGCGTAGCTGAACACCGGCCCGTCCCGGCAGACGTAGAGGTTGCCGATGTTGCAGCGCCCGCACTTGCCTATGCCGCACTTCATCCTCTTCTCCAGCGTGGTTATCATCTGCTCCGGGGTGAACCCCAGCTTCGCCAGCGAGGGGAAGGTGAAGCGGATCATGATAGGCGGCCCGCACACGATGGCCACCGCGTTGTCGGGTGAAGGCGCCACCTCCTCCAGAACTTTGGGCACCAGGCCCACCGTGCCGGTCCAGTCGGGGTGCTCCCTGTCGATGGTGGTCGCCATGCCTATGCTGCTGTCCTTCTCCCAGGCGTCCAGGTCGTACTTGAAACAGAGGTCCACCGGGCTGCGGGCGCCGTAGACGATGTCTATCTTTCCGTACTTGTCGCGGTTGTCCACCACGTTCCATATCAGTGACCGCAGCGGCGCCAGGCCGATGCCGCCGGCCACGAAGACCAGGTTCTTCCCCTGGAGCACGTCGAGCGGGAAGCTGTTTCCGTAGGGTCCCCGGAAGCCTATCTCCGCGCCGACGCCGAGCCGGTGCAGGGCGTTCGTGACCTTGCCCACCCGCTGCATGGCGAACTCCAGGTGGTCCTTCCGCGTGGGGCTGGAGGAGATGCAGAACGGGGCCTCGCCCACGCCGAACACCGAGTACTCGGCGAACTGGCCCGACTCGAAGCTGAACTCCTCCCGCAGCTTCTCGTTCTTGAAGTTGAAGTGGAAGGTCTTCACCGCGGGCGTCTCGTCGATGACCTTCTCGATGACCGCTATGTGCGGCAGGTAGACGTTGCCGCCGGCGGGAAATTCCCGGCGCTGTGAAGTATCTGTAGCCATTACTCTCGCCTCTCCATGTTAGCTCTCTGCCGCGGGCGGCAGGCTCTCCAGAACGCGGGTGATGTCCCAGTTCACCGGGCACAGGCGGATGCATCTGCCGCAGCCGACGCAGCCAAAGACGCCGAAGTTCATGGGATAGAACTCGAACTTGTGGCATACCTTCTGCCGCACCCGCCGCCATTTCTCCAGCCTGGGGTTCTCCATGGGCATCTGGGTGTAGACGGAGAAGGCGCAGCTATCCCAGCTCTTGAACCTGGCTCCCTGCTCCCCGACCATCTCGTCGTTGATATCGAAGCAGTAGCAGGTGGGGCAGAAGAAGGTGCAGACGCCGCAGCTCAGGCACTTGGCGGCCGCCTTCTCCCAGAACTCCCGGTCCTCGAAGCAGGACAGCAGCCTGTCCTTCAGGCCTTCGCTGTCTATCTTCCGGGTTATGCCGGCCAGGGCCGCCTTCTTGGTTTCGGCCGCCCCGGCCTCGTCGGCGGGGTTGGCATCTTCCAGTCCGGCGCTGTCGAGCAGCTCCCCGCCGGCGGGGGTGGCCGCTTCGGCGAGGTAGCCGTCGCCGGTGTCGGTGAGCAGGACGTCCACGCCGGAGGCGTCGGAAGGACTGCCGCCCACCGAGGTGCAGAAGCAGCTATCGTAGGGCCTGGTGCAGCTGAGCCCCACCAGCAGGGTGCCCTGCCGCCGCGCCAGGTAGTACGGGTCCTCGTAGCCCTCTTTGAAGGGCATGTCCACTATTGTCAGTGCCCTGGCGTCGCAGGGGCGGATGCCGAAGAGCAGCCGGCGCCGCTGCGGTGGCGGCTCCTCTATGCGGTAGCCCTCCTTCTCCTTGTGGAAGTCGAACATCTTCTCCATGGGTGGGAGGATGATGTCCTTGGGCGGCTGCGTGCTGTTGCGGTACCATTCCAGAAACCCGCTGTCCTTGCCGTCCCACTCCCGCATCAGCACCTCACCGTTCTCCCGCGACGGGGCGAACACGGTGAACTCCTGGCTCCACTTCTCCAGGAGCTTGACCAGGTCCTTGCTGCCTATCTTCTTGTTGCCGGCCACTATCGGTCTCCTGTGCTCATGGCTCAGTCCTCGGCCTCCGAGGCCTCGTAGGCGGTGAGCAGCGGCTCGGGATTTCTATCCATTCCCGCCCGGTAGTGGAACAGCTCATCCACCATGTCGTACATTTTCTTGCTCAGGCTTCGCAGCGGGATGTGTGCCGGACAGGCGCGCTCGCAGTTGCCGCAGTCGGTGCATCTTCCCGCCACATGGATTGTTCTTATCAGTTGAAATATCAGGTTGTCCTGCCACCGCGGCACCGGCAGTACCCACTGCGGGTCCGTCTCCTCCACGAAGCAGCGCTGGCAGAAACAGGCGGGGCAGGCGTTGCGGCAGGCGTAGCACCTGGTACAGCGGCTGAACTCGCCCTTCCAGAACTCCCACCTCTGCTCCGGGGACATGGCCTCCAACTCCTCTATGCCCGCTCTGCTGGCCGTGGGGTCGGCGACCGGACTCTGCGGTTCGCCGAGGAGCACGTCGTATTCCTCCGGAGTGGGCATGTCGCAGGCCAGGCAGTTGTCGAACAGCACCTTGGCCGGCGGGAGCTCGGTCTTCTTGCCTCCGGCGGTCACCGTGACCTTGTCCCCTTCCCTGGAGATGTCCTCCAACTCGTCTCTCTCTTTGCCCAGCAGGACTTCTATCTTCCTCACGTCGATGAGCCCGGGGCAGGGAATGCCCAGGATAACGAGGTTCTCCCTGGCGACCTTCCTGTCCTGTATCAGGCTGACGATGGAGCGGCTGTCGCAGCCCTTGGCCACGATGCCTGTCTTCCCCTCCATCCCGGTGAGGAACGCGCTGAGGTTGTTCACCACGAAGGGGTTCACTACCAGGCGCTCGGTGTCGTCCTTGTCGGTGGTGACGAGGGGGGTGGTAGTGAACTTCAGGCTGCCGGCCTCGTAGCCCAGGATGCGGTCCACCTTGCCCTGCTCCAGCAGGTCCCTGGCCTCCTGGCGTAGCTTCTGCTCTATATCTATGTCTGCCATCAGCGCTTCTCTTGCCTTTCGTCGGCGAATAGCCGGTTCGGCCCCAACTCCTTTATCTCCCGGGTCACCTCGGTGACCACCTGGGCGAAGCGGTCGCCTTCCGATGCTGAGACCCACTCCAGCCTCACCCTCCTGGGGTCGATTCCCATGTAGGTCAGCAGCCCCCGGAGGATGGCCATCCTCTTCTTGGTGCGGTGGTTGCCGCTTATGTAGTGGCAGTCCCCGATGTGGCATCCCAACACCACCACTCCGTCCGCGCCGCTGCGCAGCGCCTTGACCACCAGCTCCGGCGACACTCTCCCCGAGCACATCACCCTGATGATTCTCACGTTGGGTGGGTACTGCATCCGGGACACTCCCGCCAGGTCCGCCCCGGCGTAGGAGCACCAGTTGCAGCAGAAGGCCAGGATCTTGGGCTCAAACTCCGCTGTTGTCATCTCTCAAATCAGACCAATCTAGCCAACCATGGCTTCTATCTGGGCCAGGATTTCGGAATCGGTGAAATGGTTCATGGTAATGGCCCCCGACGTGCAGGCGGCGGCGCAGGTGCCGCAGCCTTTGCACACGGCCACATTCACGTGGGATACCGTCCTGCCGTTCTTGTCGGTTTGCATCTCGATAGCCTTGTACGGGCACACCACCTCGCAGAACCCGCAGCCGGAGCAGACCCTCTCGTTGACCGAGGAGGTGGTGGCCTCGGGCTTGACGAAGCCCCGGCGCAGCGGCACCGCTGCCTTGGCGGCCGCCGCCTGGGCCTGGGTGATGGCCTCGGGGGCGGTGGTGGGCCAGCGGGCGGCCCCGCAGACGTAGATGCCGTTGGTGGCGAACTCCACCGGCATCAGCTTCAGGTGGGCCTCCAGGAAAAAGCCCTGGCTGCCCAGCGGCACCTTCAGCATCCGGGATATCTCCTCGTTGTCCGCTCCCGGTAGCATCGGCGTCGTCAGCACCACGGCGTCCGCCGGCAGCTCTATCTCCCGGCCCATCAACTGGTGCCATACCTTCACCTTGTCGGCCTTCCCGTTGCCGCCGACGTCGGGAGGCCTCTCCGGATCGTATCTGATGAACCTCACGCCCAGCTCCATGGCCCGGTGGTAGGCTTCCTCGAAGTCCACCCCGTAGGCCATTATGTCCCGGTGCAGCACCCACACCTTCGCCCCGGGGTTGCTTTCCTTTATCAGGCAGCTGTTCTTGATGGCGGTCATGCAGCAGATCCTGCTGCAGTAGCTCCGCTCGGGAATCCTGGCTCCCACGCAGTTTATCATCACCACGTTCTGCCCCACGGCCTCTCCCTGTTTCAGCTTCCCTTCCAGCTCGAGCTGCGTGATGACGTTGGGGAACCGGCCGTAGCCGTAGACTCCCTGCGGCTTCAGCACCTCGGCCCCGGTGGCCACGATGACCGTGCCCGCCTTGACCGTGCTTTCCTCTCCGTTGCAGTCCAGGATGGCCTCGAAGCTGCCGATGAAGCCGCCGATGTCCCTGGCTTTGGTGGACAGGTAGGTGCTGATCTTGCCGTGCTCCATCACCTTCTGCACCAGTGGGTCCACCAGCTCGCCGGCCTCTACGTTGCCGGGTAACAGCTTGTTAAGGCTCAGCAGGGTGCCGCCCAGCTCCTTCTCCTTCTCCACCAGGTGTACCTCGAACCCCTGCGCCGCCAGGTTCAGGGCGGCGCTCATCCCCGCCACCCCGCCGCCCAGCACCAGCGCCGACGGCAGGACCGGGACCTCTATCTCTTCCAATGGCTCCAGCAGCCTGGCCTTGGCCACTCCCATTCTCACCAGGTCCCTGGCTTTCGCGGTGGCTTCCTCCGGCTGGCGCATGTGCACCCAGGAGCACTGGTCTCTGATATTGACGAACTCGAACAGGTACTTGTTCAGGCCGGCTTCCTCGCAGGCGGCGCGGAACAGCGGCTCGTGGGTCCGCGGCGTGCAGGAGGCCACCACCACCCGGTTCAGACTGTGCTCGCCGATTCCCCTCTTGATGGCGGAGATGCCTTCCTCGGAGCAGGTAAACAGGTTGCGCTCGGCGTGCACCACGCCGGGGAGGGTGACGGCGTACTCCACCAGCGACGGCACGTCGACGTATGCGGCGATGTTTATGCCGCAGTGGCAGATGAACACTCCGACGCGAGGCTCTTCCATCTCACTCGCTCCCCGACAGGACTTCGGCGGCCCTGGCCGCTGCTCCCGAGCCCTGTACTACCGAGTCGGGGATATCCCGGGGACTGTGAACGTAACCGCAGGCGAAGACTCCCGGCCTGGTGCTGTCCACCGGACGCGCCAGCTTCTCCGGGATCTCCACGAAGTCGTGCTCCGTCAGCCCTATGCCCAGCACTCCCGCCAGCTCCCTGGTCCCCTCCGAGGGAATCATCGCCTGCGAGAGCACCACCAGCTCCACCTCCGCGCTCT
Organism: Dehalococcoidia bacterium; assembly: GCA_034430415.1. Lineage (GTDB taxonomy): Bacteria > Chloroflexota > Dehalococcoidia > GIF9 > AB-539-J10 > JADFUZ01. Next base: position 34,527 of record DAOUEN010000002.1, on the reverse strand, counting down.
TTATCTCCCTGGTATTGGTGTCCTCGTACCATATGATGGGGTTCTGGTTCTCGGGGTTGATCTCGATTTTGCCGGGACGGGCCCGGACATAGGTGACGTTGTAGTCCTGCTGGGCCCTCAGGGTGTACTCCTGGAACCTCTTGCCCACCGCCCGCAGGTCCATATAGAAAATGAAAGACTCCGTCCCCGGCTCGTGCTCGTATGCCAGCATGGCCTCCTTGGTGGCGTGCATGCAGCATACGCTGGAGCAGTAGGGTTTGTACTTGAAGTCGCGGGAGCCCACGCACTGGATGAAGCCTATGCTGTGGGGAAGCCTGCCGTCCGAGGGACGCTCCAGGTGGCCGAAGGTAGGCCCGGAAGCTGCCGTCAGCCTCTCGAACTCTATGGCCGTGATGACGTTCTTTACCCTGCCGTAGCCGTACTCCGTCAGGGGCGACACATCGTAGAGGTCCAGGCCCGAGGCCAGGACGATGGCGCCGGCGCTCACCTCTATCTCCTCGTCCTGCATGGAGTAGTCGATGGCCTTGGGCTCGCAGCGCCGCTCGCACTCGTGACATTCGATGCAGCCCTCTATCTGTCCTGCCAGGCAGCGGGATGCTTCCTGCTGGCCTTCCTCGCGGGAGTACCCCATGGCTACCTCCCGTAAGTCCTTCGTCCGCTTTTCCGCCGGCTCCGCCCTCATTGCCACCCTGCTGGCGGCGGGGAAGCGCTTCCGGCAGTTCTCTATCTCCTCTTCGCTCAGCTTCTCCGGCTCCTTGGCCTTCGGTTCGGCTTCCAGCGGCTCCCCGTTGAGGTAGCGGTCGATGGAGCGGGCCGCCTTCTTTCCCGCGGCTATGGCGTCGATGACGAAGGCCGGTCCGGTGACCGCGTCTCCTCCGGCAAATATTCCTTCAATATTGGTTGACCCTGTCCACGGGTCGATCTCCACCGTGCCCCGCCGGGACAGCGACACCCCCGGTCCCTGGAGGAACTCCGTCTGCGGCACCTGTCCCAGCGCGGCGATCGCCGTGTCCACCTCCAGGGTGAACTCCGACCCCGCCACCGGGACGGGCCGCGGCCGCCCGCTGGCGTCCGGCTCTCCCAGCTTCATCCTGGTGCACTCCATCCCGGCCAGCTTGTCGTTCTTCGACAGGAAGCGGGTGGGTGCCGCCAGGAACTCCAGCTTTATGCCTTCTTCCTCCGCTGCCGCTACCTCCTCCGCCGATGCCGGCATCTCGTCGCGGGAACGCCGGTAGACGATGGTGGCCTCCGCTGCTCCCAGGCGCCTTGCCGTGCGGGCGCAGTCGATGGCCGTGTTGCCGCCGCCGATTATGGCTACCTTCTTCCCCACCTGGACCTTATTACCCAGATTGGCGTCGCGGAGAAAGCCTATTCCGTCGAATACTCCGGCGCTGTCCTCGCCTTCCACCCCCAGCCTCATACCCCCGTGGGCTCCCACGGCTATGAACACTGCCCCGCAGTCCTTCCGCAGCTCCTCCGGGGTGACGTCCTGGCCCACGCGGACGCCGGTCTTTATCTCCACGCCGAGCTTCTGAATGTAGCCTATCTCCTGGCTCAGGATCTTCTTGGGGAGACGGTATTCCGGGATGCCCACGCGGAGCATCCCGCCGGGCTGGGGAAGGGCTTCGTAAACGGTCACGCTGTGTCCCTTCAGCGCCAGGTCGTTGGCGGCAGCCAGGCCCGCCGGCCCCGCGCCCACAATGGCTACTCTCTTGTTTGTCTTCGGGACCACCGGGACTTCCAGCTCCTCGATATTCCACAGGTCCGAGGGCACTCTCTTGAGGTCGCGTATGGCCAGTGGCTCGTCGACCTGGCCCCGGTTGCAGGCCTGCTCGCAGGGGGCATAGCACACCCGGCCGACGCAGGCGGGGAGGGGATTTGTCTCCCGTATCAGCCTGTAGGCCTCCTTGAACTTCCCCTCGGCGATCAGCTTGATGTACCCCGGCACGTTGCTGTGCACCGGACAGGCATCCATGCAGGCCGCCTTGCAGGGACGCTCTTCCCTCCTGTCGATGGTGGCCTTCTTGGGAACAGCCTGGGGGAACAGCATGAAGATGGCCTTCCTTTCTCCCAGTCCTCTGTCGAATTCATTGGGCAGGAACACGGGACAGCCCTCCAGGCACAGGCCGCAGCCGTTGCACTTGTTCCAGTCTACGAAGGTCGCCTTCTTCTTTATCCTCACTTTGAAGTCGCCCGCCTGGCCCGATACCTCTTCTACCTCGGAGTACATCAGCAGCTCTATGTTGGGGTGCGTGCTGGCCTCCATCATCTTGGGGGCCAGGATGCACATGGCGCAGTCGTTGGTGGGGAAGGTCTTGTCCAGTTGCGCCATTCTCCCGCCCAGGCTGGGCTGTTTCTCCACCAGGTACACCTTGAAGCCCATGTTCGCCAGGTCCAGCGAGGCCTGCATCCCGGCTATGCCGCCGCCGATCACCACCGCTGAGTTGCTCATGACTTGGCCCCCCTCAGGGACTCCGCCACCAGGTTTACCAGGTCCACCACGTCTAGCTGCGGCACTGACCGTTTCTCCTCCCCCTTGTCCACCATGGCGCAGCGGAAGTGGGTCTGGCACTTGGGACAGGAAGTGACGATGGCCTCGGCGTCGGTGGAGGCTGCCTCGGCTAGCCTTTCCTTTCTTATATCGTTGGAGTAGGAGTCGCAGTTGGTGAAGGCGCTGGTGCCGCAGCAGATGGAGTTTTCCCTGCAGTGCTCCATCTCCACGAGCTCGATGCCGGGGATGGCCTGGAGCACCTTCCTGGGGGCGTCGTAGATGCCCAGGTGTCTTCCCAGCCGGCAGGGGTCCTGGTAGCTCACTTTCTTGTTCACTCTGCCCGGTTTCAAATCACCCTGCTCTATCCTCTCGGCCAGGAACTCGGAGATGTGCTGCAGCTCGCAGTCCACGGCCAGCCCGTACGCCGGGTAGTCCAGCTTCACTGTGCGCAGGCCCTCCGGACAGGTGAAGATGATCTTCTTGACTCCGGCGTCCTTTATCACGGCGGCGTTGTGCTCCGCCAGCTTCTTGAAAGTCTCCTCGTCGCCCATCCACAGCGCGTCGTGCCCGCAGCATTTCTCGTCCGCGAGCAGCCTGGGCTGTATTCCCAGGGAGTTCAGCACCGTCAGGGTGGCCTCGGTGATGTCCAGGGCCCGGAACTCGATGTCCTCGAAGATGGGTTCGAAGTACGGGGCACATCCCACCCACAGCAGGATATCGCTCTCGTCTGAGATCTGAAATCTGTCGGACAGCCACTCCAGTCTCCTTTGCTTGATTCCCGGAGTCGTCATCAGTCTCGCCAGCGATTGCAGTTGCCCCGAGTGGGCGCAGGTCCCGTGCTCGCCGTGGTCCTGGGCCACCGCCCTGGCCCGGCGCACGAATACGGGGAAGTCCACGTCGGCCGGGCACTTCTGGGAGCAGGTGTAGCAGGTGAGGCAGGAGAAAAGCTCCCGGTTGAACACCAGCTCGTCTTCCAGCCCCAGCAGGGCCATCTCCACTATGGCGCGGGGGGAGAAAGATGGGTCATGCCGGGCCACGGGGCACAGGCTGGTGCACTTGCCGCACTCCAGGCAGTAGTATGTCTTGGTGGCCTGTATGGCGCTATCCAGACTCACTGGTCACTCCCTTGCTTGTGGGCGAAAACGGTGACGGCCCCAGTTGCCTGAGTTGCTCCACGAACTCTGTTACCAGTCTGGCGAATACCGTTCCCTCGGAGGTGGATATCATCTCGCGTCTCAGTCGCCCGTCCTCCAGGCCCAGCGTATGCAGCAGCCTCCTTACCTTGGCGAACATGGCGTCGCACTTGATCGGCCCGTCGATGTAGTGGCAGTCCGTGTAGTGGCAGCCGGAGACTATGACCCCGTCGGCCCCTTTCTCAAAGGCCCTCAGGACATAGTCGGGGCTGACCATCCCGCTGCACATCATCCGGACGATGTAGACGTTGGGCGGGTACTGAATCCTGGCCGTACCCGCCAGGTCGGCTGCCGCGTAGGTGCACCAGTTGCAGGCGAAGGCCACGATCTTCGGCTCGAATTCAGGCATTACTTGGCTCCAGCAGGCCGTCGATCAGGCTCTCTACCTGCTTGGTGGTGAAGTGCCTGATGGATATGGCTCCGGTGGGACAGACAACGGCGCAGGCCCCGCATCCCTTGCACAGGGCTTCGTTGACGCTTGACACCAGGGTCCCGTTCTTTCGAATAATGGTGGGGGCGTGGAAGGTGCAGACCTCCTCACAGCGTCCGCAGCCGTGGCAGATGGTCTCGTCCACGTGGGAGACGGCTGCCTCGGTGGTGACCGTGCCCTTGCTTATCAGCGACAGGGCTTTGGACGCCGCCGCCGAGGCCTGGGCCACCGTGTCGGGTATGTCCTTCGGCCCGGCGCAGCAGCCGGCAATGAATACTCCCTCGGTCGGCGTGCTTACCGGAGCCAGCTTCGGGTGTGTCTCCAGGAAGAAGTTGTCCGCTTTCTGGCCGATGCTGAAGAGGCTGGCCACTGCGGCCGCGTCGGAACGGGCCTCGAGGGCGGCGCACAGGATGACCATGTCCACCGGCACGCGGATGATCTTCCCCAGCAGCGTGTCCTCGGCCACCGCGATCAGTTTCCCCTTTTCCTCGTCGGTGACGGCCCTGTCGGTTATCTTGGCTACCTTGCCCCGGATGAAAGTGACTCCCATCTCCGCCACGTGCTTGTAGAACTCCTCGTAAGCCTCTCCGAAGCAGCGCATGTCGATGTAGAACTCATATACCTCCGCGCTGGTGAACTCCTTCAGCAGCTCGGCGTACTTGAGCCCGTACATGCAGCAGACGCGCGAGCAGTACTCGTGGTAGTTCTTGTCGCGGCTGCCCACACAGTGGACTATGGCCACGCTCTCCGGCTCCCTGCCGTCCTTGAGTTGAATCCGTCCCTGGGTGGGACCTCCGGCGCAGGTTATTCTCTCGAACTCCAGCCCGGTGAGGACGTTGTCGTATTTCCCGTACCCGTAGTGGGCTATCACGCCGGGCTGGAACTGGTCGTAACCCGTGGCCAGGATCATCGAGCCTACCTCCACCTCTACAAGCTCATCTTGCATGCTGTGGTCGATCGCCTGTTGCTCACAGACCTTGACGCATTCCAGGCACTCGGAGCAGACGCCGCAGTTCAGGCAGCGTTTGGCCTCCTCAACGGCTGTTCCTTCGTCGAAACCCTGCTCCACTTCGGCGAAGGACCCCTCTCTCTTGCCCGGCTCAAGTATCGGCACGGTGGCCCTGGCCTTTGGCTTGAACCTTTCCTTCGGTACGTCCTTCACGCTCGTGCGCGTGCTCGGTCTTCCCTCGCTCAGGCTGGCTCCCCTTAGATAGCGGTCGATGGAGATGGCTGCCTCTTTGCCTGAAGCGATAGCTGAAATAATGTCGGCGGGACCGGAGACCGCATCGCCGCCGGCGAAAACACCCTCGGTGTTTGTCTGCAGGGTAACGGAGTCCACCTCCAGCGTGCCCCGGCCGGTGTAGCCGAGCTGCTCCGGCAGCGTAGTCCTGTCTACCCCCTGTCCGATGGCCATGATCACGTTGTCCACGTCCATGGTGAACTCGGACTTCTTGATGGGTACGGGGCGCCGCCGGCCGCCGCCGTCGGGCTTCCCCAGTTCCATCTTGATGCACTCGATAGCGGACAAGCGGCCGCCCTGGGCGGCGATTCCGACCGGTGCTGCCAGGAAGAGGAGCTTGATTCCTTCCCGCTCTGCTTCCTCGACCTCGCTCTTGATTGCGGGCATCTCAGCCCGCGATCGGCGGTAGACGATGGTGACCTCTTTCGCTCCCAGGCGCGAAGCTGCCCTGGCGGCGTCAACCGCGGCGTTGCCGCCGCCGATGACCGCCACGCGGCCGCCCACGCCGGTCTCCGCTCCGGAGTTCACCAGCCATAGGAACTCCAGCGCATTGAACACCCCTGGGGCGTCCTCGCCCGGGATATCTGCCTTCTGGCTCGCCCAGGCGCCGGCGCCCAGGAAGATGGCCCTGTATCCCTGGCTGGAGAGGGCGCTGATGTCCTTTACCGGCGTATTTGTCTTGATCTCCACTCCCAGTTCCTGCATGTAGCTGATGTCGTTGTCGACTATCTCCTTGGGCAGCCTGTACTCGGGGATGCCGTACCTCAACAGGCCGCCGGCTTGGGGCAGCGACTCGAATACGGTGACCCCGTAACCTTCTCTGACCAGGTCGTAGGCGCATGCCAGGCCCGCGGGGCCTGAGCCCACGATGGCCACCCTGGCCTCTTGCGTCGGTTCGATGGGCTCCGCCTTCTCCCTGCCCGCTGCTATCTCGTAGTCGGCGACGAAGCGCTTCAGGCTGCGGATGGCGATGGCTTCGTCGACCTGCCCTCGCTCGCACTCCCGTTCGCACGGGTGAGTGCACACCCGCCCCAGGACGCCGGCGAACGGCACCGTCCGCCTGACTACCTCCAGGGCCTCTTTGAACTTGCCCTGTGAGATAAGGGCCACATAGCCTTGAGCGTTGACGCCGGCGGGACAGGCGGCGCGGCATGGCGGCGTCCCTCTCTTGTCGATGGCGTACGCCGCGGGAACCGCCTGGGGCAGAGGAAGATAGGCCGCCTTTCTCATGTGCAGGCCCATCTCAAACTCGTCGGGCAGCTCCACGGGACATACCTTGGCGCATTCTCCGCACGAGTTGCATTTCTCCACGTCCACGTAGCGGGGCTTCTTTCTGATTTTGACCTTGAAGTTGCCGATGTAGCCCGAGATCTCCTCCACTTCACTGGTGGTCATCAGCTCTATGTTGGGATGGTGGCCGGTGTCGGTCATTTTAGGAGTGAGAATGCACTCCGAGCAGTCCAGCGTGGGGAAGGTCCGGTCGAGCTGGATCATGTGACCGCCGACGGAGGCGTCGCGTTCCACCATGTACACTGTCTTCCCGCCGTCGGCGATATCCAGCGCCGCTTGAATGCCGGCGATGCCGCCGCCTACCACCAGGACGTTGGGGTTGACCGGCACCTCCTGGACTTCCAGAGGCTCGTGATAGCAGACGCGCGCCACTGCGGCGCGTACCAGGGCCTTGGCCTTCTCCGTGGCCCTGGCCTTGTCACCGGCATGAGGCCACGAGCAGTGTTCTCTGATATTGGCGTGCTCGTACAGGTAGGGGTTCAGCCCGGCGTCCTGGCAGGCCTTGCGGAACGTGAGCTCGTGCATCCTTGGAGAGCACGAAGCCACCACCACCCGGTTGAGCCCCAGCTCCTTGATATCGTTCTTGATGAGGTCCTGCCCCGGATCGGAACACATGTAGCGGTAGGAACGGCCGATCGCCACGTGCGGCAGGGTGGCAGCGTAGCTGGCTACCCCTTCGGAGTCCACCGTGCCGGCTATGTTCAGTCCGCAGTGGCAGACATAGACGCCGACCTTCAGCTCTTCCATGCTTATTCCTGTCCCGCCTGCATCGCCTCGGCAACCAGCTCGGAGTTCACCGTGCCGGCAATGTCCGGTCCGCAGTGGCGGACATAGACGCCGACCTTCAGCTCTTCCATGCTTATTCCTGTCCCGCCTGTATCGCCTCGGCAACCAGCTCGGAGATGTCCTTGACCTGAATGACCTCCTCCTTGCCCATGCTGAGGATGCTGTCTCTGTAGTTGAGGAAACAGTAGGGACAGGCCACGGCGATGGTATCCGCACCTGCCTCCAGGGCTTGCTCCACCCGTATGTCGGAGAACCTCTCCCCCTTCGGCGTGTCCATCCAGATTCTGCCCCCGCCGCCGCCGCAGCACAGAGCTTCCTCCCGGGAGTCGGGGAACTCCAGCAGCTCCAGGCCCGGAATGCTCTGCAATACCCGCCTGGGTTCGTCGTAGATGTCGTTGTGTCGCCCCAGGTAGCAGGGGTCCGCGTAGATCACCTTCTTATTTGTTTCCCCAAAAAAATTCAACTTGCCGTGCCCAATAATATTGGCCAGGAACTGGGTGACGTGAATCACCTCAAATCTGCCTCCCAGTTCAGGATATTCGTTCTTGAACGTGTGGTAGCAGTGCGGTGAGGACACCACCACCGTCTTGACGCCGTTGTCATTGAAGGTATCGATGTTGGACTGGGCCAGGCTGTGGAAGATGTCTTCGTGTCCTGCCTTGCGGATGGCCTCGCCGCAGCATCTCTCCTGGCTGCCCAGGATGCCGAAGTCAACGGCAAGTTTCTTGAAGACACTGGCCGTCGCCCGCGCGATCCTTCTGGCATCGGGATCGTAGGCGGGGATACAGCACGGGAAATAGAGTATTCCTGTGCCCGTGGCGAATGGCTTTACCTCTAGGCCCGTGGCCCAGTCGGCCCGCTTCTCCGGCTCCTCACCCAGAGGGTTTCCTGTTCCGGCGATATTCTTGGCCGAGATGCGGAGGGCATCGGGCACCACGCCGACCCCCAGGCTGACCACTGCCCGGCGCAAGGCCCTCATGACGTCGATTATCTCCACGCCGCGGGGACAGCGCTGAACACAGGCCCCGCAGGTGGCACAGGTCCATATGTCCTCACTGGCGAAATCGGTCGCCCCCAGCTGGGCCTCGTGCATGACGCGGCGGACGACGAAGGAGCGCACCAAGTTCCAGGGGCAGGTGCCGGTGCAGGTGCCGCATTGGTAGCACAGTCGCAGAGGCTCGCCGCCAGCCTCCAGGATGACGTCCGTCGCCTCTTTGTAGGGGCTCAGCACTTCCATCATAGCCTCGGGCTCGGCTTCTCAGTGCGAGAGCAGTAAAAGGGGGGTAGCTGTTGTGGGAAAACCGCAGCTCCCCCTGTTCTCCGCCCGCTGGAATCGAGCACGATGACGAAGTCTAGCAGGAAAACACCGCCAGGGCAAGAAGTCGGCCGGGGCGCAGCGGCCCCCGGGGGGTTGGGATAGGCTACCCGCCGCGGGCAATGCCACGCAACGAGGTCCAGATGCGGTGGAGAGCGATAGGTTGAGACGGTTTTCGCTGGTAAAGGTCTTGACAGGCTGATTCGTTGAGCTTATGCTATTTCTACCTGCTACAACCTTTGGGATTGCAGGAATATTTGGTCAGGGAGGCGCGCAATATGTCCAGTTTGAAGATCACAGACATCGAAGCCATCGTATGCGGACCACTTCCATTCACCAGGGTCCATACCAATGAAGAGGGTATGACCGGAATCGGTGAGAACGTTACCTCGAATAGGGGAATTCTTGAGGCCCAGGTGGCCCTTCTCAAGAAGATGCTGGTGGGAGAAGACCCCTTTGATATCGAGAGGCTGTGGCGGAAGATGATGAGTGCCACTTCTTTCTCTTATACCAGCTCCCTGATAAGCGCAGTGGATATGGCGCTCTGGGACATCAAGGGCAAGAAGCTGGGAGTTCCCGTCTATGAGTTGCTCGGCGGCCAGCTCCGCAAGAGAATAAGGCTCTATCCCCACCTCCGCGGCACCTGGAATTCCTTTCCCGATGCGAAGATGGGCGACCTGTATCCCGAGCCCTGGGGTGGGGTGAAGTACACGCCGAAGCAGCTCGGCCAGAATGCCCAGGAGTTGGTGAAAGAGGGCTATACGGCCATGAAGTTCGACCCCTTCGAGCCGGGCAGGGATGGATATCATAGCTACAGGCCTGATGAGATTATGGCAGCGGTGGAGAGAGTAGGGGCGATACGGAAGGCGGTGGGGGACAAGGTTGACCTGCTGGTGGAGTGCCACGGGAAGTTCAATGCTTCAACGGCCATAAAGATAGGCAAGCTGATGGAGCCGTTCAACCTGATGTGGTATGAGGAGCCCGTTCCCGTGGGCATGGTAAAGTCGATGAAGAAAGTCGCCGACCATGTCAACATGCCTATCGCGGCATGTGAGCGGCTGAACTCGAAGCTCGACCTCAAGGAATACCTGGAGGCAGGGGCGGTGGATATCGTCATGTTTGACTGTGGGAAGATCGGTGGATTGACCGAGGCCCGGAAGCTGTGCGCCATGTGCGAGGCCTACCAGGTGAAGGCTTCACCACACAACCCGTTCGGGCCCGTTTCCGCCATGGCGGCGGCGCACCTCTCGGCGGCCACCCCATCGTTCCTGATTCAGGAGCACGAGCAAATGGCTCCCTGGGCAGTCAAGCCGCGGATAAAGATCGTCGATGGCTACCTGGAAGTTACCGACACGCCGGGACTCGGGGTGGAGCTTGACGAGGAGGAGATAGCCAAGCACCAGGCCAAGGTGGAAGACGGCACCTACAAGCCCTTTGCTCTGGACTTCGAGAAGTTCGTTCCGGTGCTATAGGCTGCTGGATCCGTGCCCGTGCGGCTAGTGATGGAGAGCCATCCGGCGGTATTCGAGGTAGTTTGGCTGGGGGGGGTATTGACAGCTATGAGGGCAGGGGTTACACTTTGATTATAAGCCCGTGAAGTGACTTTCGCAGGTAATTTGCAGGAGTTGAGTCTCTGATTGAAAAGGGGGTAGTTATATGTGAAAGAGGAGTCAAGTGTTGAAAGCTGAAGATCCCCATAGCGGATTTGAAGGAGGTGAATGGTGAAAAGCAAACTACTAGTTCTTTTGGTGGCAGTGGTGGCAGTGGTTGCCCTGGTGATCGCTGGTTGTGCTCCGGAGGCAGCGCCGCCGGGGGAAGAGGAGGGCGCACCTGAGGAGGAAGAGGAAGAGGAGGAAGAGGAAGCGCCGCCCGAGGAAGAGGTGATTACCTGGAAGGTGCAGGACTCCTATGATGCGGCGAACCCCGCTCATATCACTGCAGAGAACATCTGCAAGTCCGTAACCGCGGGGAGCGGCGGGCGACTGGTGTTCAAGAGCTTCACCGGTGGTTCTATCGTACCGGCGTGCAAGGAGACCGATGCGGTAGATATGAATACCATCCAGGCCACCTATACCTGTCCCATGTATAACCTGGACAAGTGGCCGGCCTCCGGCCTGTACAGCGCCAGGCCAGGTCAGATGACCTCCCATATGTTCATGGTCTGGTTCAACCACAGTGGCGGAGTGGATCTGTACAACAAGCTGACGGAAGGGTACGACCTGTATACTCTTCCTGGCACAGCCCCCAGACCTGCGGAGGTGTGGTGTCTCTCCACCGTGGAGATCAACTCACTGGACGACATCAAGGGACTGAGGATGCGCACCGCTGGTGATGGAGGGGAAGTCCTGACCAGGATGGGTGCCTCGGTGATCTTCCTGCCCGGCGGAGAACTGTACGAAGCCATACAGAGGGGAGTGCTTGACGCGTTCGAGTACTCTACTCCGGCTGTCAACTGGGACATGAGCTTCCAGGAGATAACCAAATACCACTACTTCTCAGCCACCCGGGCTCCCAGCGACCCGCTTGTCTTTACTGTGAACAAGAGCGAGTGGGACAAGCTTCCTGATGACCTCAAGGTGCTGGTGGAGGATGTGGTGTACGCATGGGCGACTCGACATGACCTTAACGAGTATGTTGGCTCCATTGCGGCCATGCAGAAGTTCATTGACTATGGCTGTGAGATGCTCCACCTGCCTGAGGATGTGGAAGCCGAGATGGCAGTAGTGACGAAAGCGTTCTACGAAGAAAAAGCCGCTACGGAAGCACCCATCTACGCGGAGACACTGAACGCCATGATGGACTTCAGAGCAGCTTTCGCCGAGTACCAGGGTCTGAATACCCCGTACGTTACGTAAACACCAGGTTAGCGTCATATTTGCTCTCTCCGCCTCGAGGTCCTCGAGGCGGAGAGAGCATAGTAAGGAACCGTGAATTATGAGAGCTGTACTAAAGGCCATCGATTTTATGAGCCAGCAGGTGGGGTCGTCAGCAAGGTGGCTGACGCTGGCCCTGGTCCTGGTGGCAGCATTTGACACATTGCTGAGATATGCCTTCAACGCACCTACGGTGTGGGCGTACGAGACCAGTTGCATGCTGGGAGGGGCGACGTATGCCCTGGGCTGGGGGTATGACGAGTTACACAAGTCGCATATCAGGGTGGACGTTTTCCATGCACGCTATTCGCCGTGGGGGAAGGCGCTCAGCGACGTCATCTGTGGCGCATTTTTCTTCTTCCCGTTAATGATAATCCTCGCGAAAACGTCTATCTGGTGGGCGGTGCGGGCGTGGAGCATCAACGAGGTGATGATTGAAAGCTACTGGTACCCACCGGCTGCCCCTTTTCGAACAGTGATTGCTGTGGGGATATGCCTCTTGCTTCTCCAGGGTTCGGCCCAGTTTGCACGTGACCTGTACTTCGTCATAAGGAGGAAGGCCATTGATTGAGCTAAGCCCGGAACTCATCACCGTACTTATGATGGGGGGTATCTTCTTTGGTGTCCTGACCGGCTTTCCCCTGGCCCTTGTAGTAGGTAGTATCGGGCTGCTGGTGGGCTATGGACTGCTGGGGGATACGGTATTCGAAATACTCTACGGCCGTCTGTATTCGCTGTCGCAGAACTATCCCCTGCTGGCTGTTCCCCTGTTCACCTTCATGGGAGTCTTGCTCCAGCGCTCGGGGATAGCCGAAGGGCTCTACGAGGCGTTACACCTGTGGTTTGGCGGGTTGAGAGGCGGACTGGCGGTTACCACCGTCATATTCGGCACTATCCTTGCCGCCTGCCTGGGAGTGATTACCGCTTCCGTTACCATGCTGACGCTCATCGCCCTCACGCCCATGCTGAAGAGGGGCTACGACAAAGCTCTGGGGACCGGCGCAGTGTGCGCCGGCGGAACACTCGGCATTCTTATCCCGCCCAGCGTCATGCTGGTTATCTACGGACCGATGGCCATGGTGTCGGTGGGGAAGCTGTTCATGGCGGCCATTTTCCCGGGGCTTATCCTTTCTTTTCTGTATTGCACTTACATCATAGTGCAGTGTTATCTGCACCCGGAGAAAGGCCCGGCTGTGCCCCTCGAAGAGAGGCAAGTCCCCTTCATGGTGAAGACCAAGAAGCTTATTGTTTCCCTGTTCCCGCCGATGGTGCTTATCCTGTCAGTTATGGGAAGCATCTTTGCCGGGATAGCCCCTCCCACCGAGGCGGCATCCGTGGGCGCCTTTTTTGCAGTCATTCTGGCGGTCGTCTATCGGAGGTTTAGCTGGGATCTCATCAAACATACGGCTCTGGAGACGATGAGAGTCAGTGCCTTTGTGCTCCTGATAGGGTGCCTTTCTTTCGCCTTCGTGGGGATATTCATCAGCGCGGGTTGCGGGGAGGTGGTGACGAACGTCATCACGAGCGCCCCCTTCGGGCGCTGGGGTGCCTTCGCCGCCGTGATGTTCATCGTTTTCATCCTGGGAATGTTCATCGACTGGATAGGCATTGTCTTCATAATGGTCCCCATACTGGCACCTATCGGCCCGCAGCTGGGGTTTGACCCGCTGTGGTTCGGGATGATGATATGCATCAACCTTCAGATGTCGTTCATGACCCCGCCCTTCGCCGTATCCATATTCGTCTGCCGCGGCACGGCCGCGCCAGAGTTGGGGGTGACTATAAGTGACATAATCCGTGGAGTCATTCCTTTTGTCATCCTTATCATGGTCGGCATGGGCCTGTGCATCGCTTTCCCCCAGATAATCCTCTGGATTCCCAGCAAGATGCTGGTGGGATGGTGACATAAGACGCGTGACCCTTGTTGCCGCCTATGGCTCGCGGGGCAGATAGTCTTCTCCCCGGGGGTGGCGGCAGCAGGGGTTTCGTTGTGCTACCAGAACCGGACGCACCCAGTTGTAGATGAATCTTTGTGTCCGGTTTTGTGCTGTGGATGGCCTGGAGTTGAACTGAAGGCCAGGGTCCGGTGAAAGGAGGAAGGCCGATGCTGTATGCCGATCTGGCAATTGTGAATGGGAATATAATCACGTGCGATGACACAAGCCCCAGGGCGGAGGCGTTGGCGGTGCGGGATGGCAAGTTCGTTGCCGCCGGTGCGACTACCCAGATCAAGGAGCTGGTGGGAAGGGATACCGGTGTAATAGACCTGAAGGGGAGAACCGTCACTCCAGGGTTCATCGACGCCCATTGTCATCCGTCAATTGTCTCCAAGTACCAGCTACAGGTTGACTGCACTCCGGGGCAGGTGACGACGATCAATGACATGGTCGATGCCCTGGCGGATAGGGCGAAGGCGACTCCCAAAGGCAAGTGGATACGGGGGTACGGGTATGATGACACCAAGCTCAGGGAGCAGAGACATCCCACGCTTCGGGAACTGGACAGGGCTTCCACAGAGCACCCCATCTTTGTGGAGCACGTCAGCGTGCATGCGGGTGCGGCCAACTCGCGGGCCCTGGAAGCAGCCGGCATTAGCAGGCAGTCTCCGGACCCTGCCAGCGGCAGCTTTGAGAGAGATGATAATGGCGAACTGACGGGCGTCTGCCGCGAGAGCGCCTATTTTATGTTCTGGGATGTGATTCCCTATCCAAGCAGGGAGGAACTGAGGGAGCCGATTCTGTCGATGTGCCGGAAGTACCACGGCACTGGTATAACCAGCGTCGGAGATGCCTGGGTGGATGCGACGGAGCTGAAGCTGTACCAGGACGCTGTGGAGGACGGGTTGCTGACGCTGCGCGTATACATGATGGTGTTGAGCGATCGCAACCTGGCTTCTCTGAAGGCGCTCAAGCTACGGACGGGGTTTGGCGATAGCAGACTCAGACTGGGGCCGGCGAAGATGTTCGTGGATGGCTCGATCTCGGCGAGGACGGCGTACATGTATGAGCCCTACGTGGGAAAGCCGGACGACTACGGCATGGTGACGCTGACACAGGAAGAGCTGGACAAGAAAATACTTGAGGCGCATGAGGCGGGATTCCAGATAGCGGTGCACGCCAATGGGGACAGAGCGATTGATATGCTACTGGACTCCTACGAGAAGGCCCTGAACAGGCTGCCACGGGAGAATCACCGGCACCGAATCGAGCACTGCACCGTGGTGAACCACCGGATACTGAAGAGGATAAAGGAGCTGGGGCTGGTGGTGTTTCCATTCGCCACGTATGTCTATGAACATGGGGAGAAGATGAAGTACTACGGCGCCAGAATCTCCATGATGTTTGCCTACCGGTCCTTTCTTGACTACGGGATTGCAGTGGCCGGGAGCACCGACAATCCCTGCGGTCCGGTGGACCCCTTGATTGCGTTTCAGAGCATGGCCACGCGCACCAGCAAGGATGGAGAAGTCCTCGGCCCGGAGCAAAAGATCTCGGTGGAGGAAGCCATCAGGATCTATACCCTGGGCAGCGCCTATGCCTCTTTCGAGGAGGATGTGAAGGGCTCCATCGAAGTGGGGAAGCTGGCCGACTTCGTGGTGCTTTCGGATGATCCCACCAGGGTCAGCCCTGATACCATTAAGGACATAAAGGTGGAGAAGACCTTTGTGGGAGGCGAGGTGGTTTATGATTCGGGTGACGACTGACGACTGCTGGGAGCTGGGAGCTGGGAGTATCGACTCATCATGGCCGTTCCCCTGGCGGGCCAGTGCCCTTGCAGTGATCTGCCTGGACGAAGGCCAGCCCGAGTTGAAGCAGCCCATTCGCGGTGATAAACTGTGGTGTGCTGCCCTCCGGTGCATGTGGCCAAGGTGGATGGCATAAGAACAGCCGGTGTGTGACACAGGGGGAGTAGACCTGCTCCCGCGGATTCAAATCTATTGCAGGAGGCGAAAGCTGTGAGAACTTCAGCAGAATACAGGGCGGACATGATGAAGATGAAACCCAACCTCTATATTGGTGGGAAGAAGGTGGGGAGGGATGACCCTAGGGTAGCGCCGGGCATCAATGTGATGGCGGTCACCTTTGACGTGGCCCAGGACCCGAAGTGGAAAGGGGTGGCCACAGCGACATCGTCCATCACTGGCCAGGAGATCAACAGGTGGGCCCATCTGCCTCAGAGTCCCTACGACCTGATGCAGAAGCAGAAGATGATCCGTCTTGGCGCTCAGATGGTAGGAGGGTGTATCCAGAGGTGTATGGGCCATGACGCCATTACGGCGCTCTCCATCTGCACCAAAGAAGTGGATGAGAAGCATGGCACGGAGTACCACCGCCGCTTCATGGATTACCTGAAGTGGTACCAGGAGAAAGACCTTGCTGCAGCCTGTGGCCAGACGGATATGAAGGGAGACAGGACCAAGAGGCCGCATGAACAGCCTGACCCTGACGCCTACGTTCACGTTGACGAGGTAAGGGATGACGGGATAGTGGTGACCGGTGCCAAGGTGTCCATCACCATGGCCGCCTATGCCGATGAGATCATCGTCATCCCCACGCGGGCCATGGGGCCTGACGACGCAGACTATGCCGTCGCCTTCGCCGTTCCGGGAGACTATGAGGGACTGAAGCTTATCACCCGCCCGGTCTGGCTCAGAGAGAGGAAGGAGATCAACGCGCCCTTCTGCCGGTTCGGTGTTTCGGACTCCGTCTGCATTTTCGACCACCTGTTTATTCCCAAGGAGAGGGTATTCATGTGCCGGGAGTCGGAGTTCGGCCGGAGAGTGGCCATGCTCTTCGCTGACTCTCACCGGCACAGCTATTGTGGGTGCAAACCCGCGGTGTCCGATGTGATATGCGGGGCCACGCTTCTGGCGGCGGAGGCCAACAATATCGAGAAGGTCTCCCATGTGAGAGAGAAGCTGTCCCAGTTCGCGGGAGGGGCGGAGCTGGCATTTGCAGCGGGTGTCGCATCAGCGATGTATGGAGAGAAGACCTCCTCTGGCACCTTCTTCCCCAATGCCATATATGCCAACGTGGGCCGCAGGCTGATGGGCGAGTCCATCTACCACGAGTTCAACATGTTGACCGAGATAGCGGGTGGACTCTCGGTGACGTTGCCCTTTGAGGAGGAATTCGTCAATCCGGAGACCAAGCCCTACATGGACAAGTACATCGTGAGGAACGCGGCAATCTCACCTGAGGACTCGCACCGCATCTGGAGGTTTGTGGAGAACGTGGCTGCTTCGCCGATGAGCTCCTGGTACCAGATTGCGGGCGTTCACGGCGGCGGTTCCCCGATTATGGAAACGATTGCTTTGAACATCGATTATGACTACGTGGCCAAGAAGAAGGTGGCTCGCTACCTGGCCGGTATCGATGAGGAACTGGACCAGACAAAGGAACTGGAAAGAGAGCCAACATTCGGATGCAGCCTGGTGAGGGAAGAGAAGCCCCCGGACAAGTAGGGAGCCGCGGGCCTACGGAGAATAGCGACGAGCAAGGAGGAGTCAATGAGCGCTGAGGGCAGAGAGTCATTCCTGAAGAAGTTCCGTGTCGATGGCAAAGTGGCCCTGGTCACCGGAGGGAGCCGGGGGATCGGCCGCAGCATTGCGCTGGGGCTGGCGGAGGCCGGCGCCGATGTAGCCATTGCCAGCCGGAAGCTCCCTGACTTGGAGGCAGTGGCCGGGGAGATCGAGGGCATGGGCAGGAAAGCTCTGGCGGTGGCAGCCAACGTGCGCCATCTGCCAGAGATCGACACCCTGGTGGAAAAGACAGTGGGTGAGTTTGGCCGTGTCGATATCCTGGTCAACAATGCCGGGACCAATGTGGCATTCGACTCAGTGTTCAACATGGACGAGAAGATCTGGGACGTGATAATGGGGCTCAACTTGAAGACCAGCTACTTCCTGAGTCAGGCTGTGGGCAAGATAATGCGGGAGAAAGGTGGCGGGAGCATCATCAACATAGCCTCGGAAGAGGGGATGAGGCCTGGGGTCGGGCGAAGCATCTATGCTATAAGCAAAGCAGGCGTCATCATGCTGACAAAGGCTCTTGCCCAGGAGTGGGGGCAGTACAACATCAGGGCCAACGCGATCGCGCCCGGTGTGGTGAAGACCCGGCTGTCCACGGCGTTGTGGAGCGACCCCATAATCCGCGGGAATACCGAGAACGACACGGCCCTGGGCCGCATCGCCGAGCCAGAGGAGATGGTTGGAGCGGCGCTGTTCTTGGCCTCAGATGCCTCAAGCTACATGACGGGGCAGACCCTGGCCCTCAACGGAGGACTCTTCGCCTCGGTGAGGACCTTGCTGTCGACGATCCCGCCCCAAGAGTAGCCGGGGTCTGAGGCGGAGCGGTCCGGAGCGATCATACGAAGGTGAAGGCCCGTCGGGGGTTCTCCACCATGATGCTGTGTAGCTGCTCCTCGGTCAGTCCCTTGGCGCGCATCACGGGGAGGGTATTGCGCATAATGTGGGCATAGCCCCATCCCCCGTAGGTGCAGCGCTGTATCTTGTTCCAGATGTCTTGAGAAATGAGTATCTGGCTCAGGAATCCCCTGTCGATGAGCTCCATGATCTCGTTGATGCGCTGGGCGTCGTTGGGGAGGTCTATGACCCGGTGGTGTATGGGATAGTAGCCTTCCCTGCCGAATAGGTCGTATTCCAGATAGCAGCCTGTCTGTGCCAGCTTGATGCGGTTGGCGGGCTCGCGGACAGCGCGGTCGATGTGGTCGATCGTGGTGCGGCTGAGGTCAGCTCCCGCCTTATCCAGGAGTTGGACGATCTCCATGGCGGCATCCTCACCCTGGCCGGGGTGGACGTTCAGATGGGCTCCTGTCAACTGCTGAGCGCGGGCAGAGGCCAGCAGGGACTTTCTTTCGTTCTCGGTCATCGGCCAGGAGCAGCCGATCTCCCCAATAAGGCCGGCGCGTATCCCGGTGCTTCCCACACCTTCGGTGATGTCGCGGACAATCTCATCGGTGATCTCCTCCTGGGGCTTAGCGTCCATTTCCGGGCCGTGTGACACGTCCAGGTAGTATCCCGAACCCATGATGATGTTGAGGCTGGTGGCCCGGGAGATGCGTGCCAGGGCAGCGGGGTCGCGGCCGAGGCCGATGTTGCTCATCTCAACAACGGAGTCGCCACCGGCCAGCTTGAAGCGCATGATCTCGTCTATGGCCTCCTGTTCGTCGAGGAGCAGCAGGTCGTCCTTGTTCTGGAACAGGTGATAGCGGACCCACCACAGGTTGTCCAGCGAAACCGGCTGGCGGACTATTGCTTTGACGGAGGCCTCGCCGGGCTCGACGTACCAGCAGGAGCCGTCGCTGACAAGATGCTCGTGAGGGAGAGTAACCCCTAAATCCTCCGGGTCGATCAACCCGAGGACGGTCTGAATCTTCCCGGTGAGCTGTGACCTTTCCATACATTAACCTCCTGAAGCCTTGGACTACTACTCAGCCAACAAGCAGGAGCTTTAGGTCGTTGACGTTGGTCCCCGTGTGCCCCGTGATAACCGCCTCATCCAACTCCCGGAGAGCTGGCAAGGAGTTATGATGTGCCAGATGCCGGGACAAGTCAACTCCCTTTTGCTCTGCCCGCCTCCTGGTGGAGGCGTCAACGATTCCTCCGGCGACATCGGTGGGCCCGTCTGTGCCGTCGGTGTCGACGCCGGCGATGACGACCTTTTCGCCCTCAAGGTCCAGAGCAGCGCTGAGGGCAAACTCCTGATTTGGCCCTCCCTGTCCGCACTGGTCGTGGACGGTGACCGTGGTCTCGCCGCCGGCGACGACCACGCAGGGTGGCGTCAGCGGCTTGCCGCTGCTCTGGATCTCGGAAGCCATCCGGGCGAATGCGGTGCCGGCATCGCGGCTCTCCCCCTCGAGCGTCATGGTGAGAATCATGGAGGTAAAGCCCAGTTGCTCTGCCCGGGCACTTGCGGCTTGGCATACCACTCCGCTTTTGACCAGGATGAAGGTGTGTGCCGGCAGGTTGCCGAAGTCCCTGGGGTTCTCCATCTCGGGGGTGGCATGGCGCAGGTAGTCCAGCGCGGACGCAGGGACTCTCTCCAGCAGGTCGTACTTGGTGAGCACCTGAATGGCATCCTGGAAGGTGGAGGTGTCGGGCACGGTTGGACCGGTAATGTAGTCCAGAGGGTCATCGGTAACATCGGAAACCGTCAGGTTTACCAGCTCCGCGGGAAAGACGGACAACGCTAGATTGCCTCCCTTAATGCCGGAGAGGTGCTTTCTGACGGCGTTAATCTCCCTGATGGTGGCGCCGCAGTGGAGCAGCAGCCGGTGTACCTCCCTTTTCTCCTCCAGGCTGATGCCTGAAACGGGCAGGGGAGCCAGGGCTGAGCTGCCTCCGGTGATGGCGCAGATGACGATATCGCCTTTTCTGGCTTTCCGGGCTATGGCCTTCACCTCCTGGGCGGCGGCATAACCCCGTCTGTCGGGCAGGGGGTGCGAGGCCTCCCTCATGCTGACCCTTTGCAGGCTGTGCTTCTGGCCTTCTTTCACAATGATGAGCCCTTCGGTGATGCGGTCGCCGAGGATTTCCTCCAGGGCCATGGCTATGGGAAAGGTGGCCTTGCCCATTCCGAGCAGGTACAGGTCTCCCCTCCGGGAGAGGTCGAAGCTCAAGTGGCCGATGGTGAGTATCCCCCCGTCCAGATGGACCAGCTCTCTGGTGGCCCGGTAGGGGTCGACTGCCTCCAGGGCGTGGTCGATGATGTCGGCTACCGCCTCTCTGCCTTTCCTGTAGCCGTGTGAGACCAACTCGTCTCTGTTCTGGATGTACACTGGAGATTCCTTGGCCAGGGCAATCGGCGCTCGTAAGAGGCTGGATATCAGGCGGGCCGCCGGAAGTCCCTGCCGGCGTACCTGGCTGCGCCGCCCAGTTCCTCCTCAATGCGCAATAGCTGATTGTACTTGCCGGTCCTCTCGCTTCTCACCGGAGCGCCCGTCTTGATCTGACCGGCGTTCAAGGCCACTACCAGGTCGGCGATGATGCTGTCCTCTGTCTCGCCGGAGCGCTCGGAGACCACCACGCCGTATCCGTTTCTGAAGGCCATCGCTGCTGCATCAAGGGCCTCGGTAAGGGTGCCGATCTGATTGACCTTCCACAGCAGGGCATTGGCGGCTCCCATGCCAATCCCCTTCTTGAGCCGCTGGCTGTTGGTCACGAAGAGGTCATCCCCCACAATCTGAATGCCCAGCTCCCTGGTTATTCTGGCAAAGCCCTCGAAGTCGTCCTCATCGAGGGGGTCCTCTATGGACACAACAGGGTACCGCGAGACGAGGTCCTTGAACAGGTCGATGACGTCGTCGGAAGAAAGCTGCTTTCCCTCGATGGTGTACTTCCTGGTGTTCTTGTTGTACAGATGGGTGGCGGCTACGTCCAGGGCATACACTATCTTATCCTCCCACGGGGTCTGTCTCACTGCTTCCTGGAGCACGTCAAGGGCCTCCCTGACGCTGGTTATTGGCGGGACACAGCCCCCCTCGTCCCCCACGTTGACTGCCAGCTTCCCGTATCTCTTGGCCATAAGCGCCCTGAGTTTGCTGTTGACCTCGGTGGTGATCTGGAGGGCCTGGGAGAAGCTCTCCGCGCCGACGGGCATCATGATGAACTCCTGGAAGTCAAGGTCATTGGAGGACAGCCTTCCCCCGTTGACCAGGTTCATCATGGGAACGGGCAGGACATGTGCGTTGGTGTCTATGTACTTGTAGAGGGGTATGTCGAGGGTGGAGGCGGCAGCCCTGGCCGCAGCCAGGGAAACGCCGAGTATGGCGTTTGCCCCCAGTTTCGACTTGTTGGGAGTGCCGTCAAGCTTGATCATCAAGCTGTCCAGCCTCCTCTGTTTAGTCACGTCTTCGCCGATGACTGCCGGGCCGATTAGCTCGTTGACATTCCCTACTGCCTTGAGCACACCGAGGCCGTCATGCCTGCTTTCTCCGTCACGGAGCTCGCAGGCCTCGTAGCTTCCTACTGAACGGCCGCTGGGAACGTCCGCCCGGCCCCGCAGGACGTTGTCAACCCAGACATCGACTTCAACGGTGGGGGTGCCGCGGCAGTCGATAATCTCCCTTGCTTTGATCCCTGTGATTCGATGTCCTGCTGTCATAGCTCGGTCTCCTTTACGTGGTGAAATACGTCATAAGCCGGGTGGTCCCAGGTTGTCCGCAGTACGACACCCGGCATCTGTATCGAGGCCCCGGACGGGTGGATGACTCATTCCTTTTCAGAGGGAAACTTCCAGGATGAGGCGGCTCCAATCTAGCAAACAGAGGCAGTAGTGTCAAGGAAAAGGGAGGTCGTTTCTGGAAGGACTTGTGGTGTACCTGTTGCCCTCTGTTGGCTTTCTAGTATAATGGGACTGCCTGTGTACCTATCGGCGGCGCTTTCGAAGCGTGCAGGAGCGGGATGCTAGGGACGTTCAAGGCTCAAAGGAGGGATTTGATGAGAAGTAACAGCTTTCTGGGCAGAGACTGGATTGATGCGGAACTGGACTACACCAGGGAAGAGTGGGAGACGCTGATTGACGTGGCGCTGGACCTGAAAAGAGGGCACGCCATGAGCGAGGACCAGACACCTATCCTCAGGAACAAGACGCTGTACACCATGTTCTTCAACCAATCGCTGAGAACGAGGAGCACCTTTGCCACCGGCATTCAACAGCTCGGCGGGTTTCATGTTGATCTGGAACCGGGGAAAACATACACCCCGGCGAGAGCGGGCTATGACATCCCCTATAAGACGGAGAGGATCGCAGATGTGGCGCGTATCTTGAGCAGGGTGGGTGACGCCATCGCTATAAGGATGTATGGCCCTCCGGCTTACTGGATATACGGTTTTGCCAACGCGACACTAAAGGAGTTTGCGGAGTATGCCCAGATTCCGGTGATAAACATGGAGGACGACAAGTACCATCCCACCCAGGCGCTGGCTGATTTGCTGACAATCAAGGAGAAGTTCGGCACCTTCAAGGGGCTGAAGCTGACGATGTCGTGGGCCTATTCGGGTTCGGTGGAAAAGCCCCGTGCCGTTCCCCAGAGCGTAGTGCTGGCGGGCACAAAGATGGGCATGGACGTGACCCTGGCCCACCCGAAGGGGTTCGAACTTGAGCCCGCAGTTATCGATGCCTGCAAGGAGTTCTCTGCCGATACGGGTGGTTCGTTCAAGATGGTGAACGACTTTGAGGAAGGCTTCAGGGGCGCGGATATTGTCTACCCCAAGGCCTGGGGCTCCGTGCCGTGTTTCGACTTCGTCGACGAGTCTGGCAAGAAGGTGAAAGACAGAAGCGCTGAGGAAGCTGAGATGCTGAACAACGCCAGCAGGGACTGGATGACAACGGCGAAGGAGATGGAACTGACGAACAAGCATGCCGTCTACATGCACTGTCTTCCCGCGGACAGGGGGCAGGAAGTGAGCGATGAGGTAATAGACGGCCCACAGTCGGTTATCATTGATGAGGCCGAGAACCGCCTGCACGCACACAAGGCGATAATGGCGTTGCTGATGGGCGG
This sequence comes from Dehalococcoidia bacterium, assembly GCA_034430415.1. Lineage (GTDB taxonomy): Bacteria > Chloroflexota > Dehalococcoidia > GIF9 > AB-539-J10 > JADFUZ01. The sequence goes on along the minus strand of DAOUEN010000002.1, from coordinate 11,383 downwards.
GCGGCTGTAGGCGGACTATCCCCGCTTGACAGCAGTGTGAAGGTGTCGTAGGTTAGGCCTTCTGAAAGTCGGCGTCGGCCCCATAATTTGTTCTCGCAAGCTAGACGGCGAAGTCAAGAGGCACCAGTGAGAAAAGAGATCGTGGTGATAGCACTGGGCGGCAACGCCATCCTGCAGCCCGGGCAGAGAGGGACCATAGAAGAGCAACTGGCGAATGTGGACACTGCATGCAAACACCTTGTGGAGATAGCCGCCAGCGAGAAGTACGAAATGGTCATCACCCACGGCAATGGCCCCCAGGTGGGGAACCTGCTTCTTCAGAACGAGACAGCAAGCAGTCTGGTAGCGCCAATGCCGCTGGACGTATGTGGAGCCGGTACCCAGGGGATGATAGGGTACATCATTCAGCAAACGCTGGCCAACCAGTTGAGGACTGCCGGCTTGAGACACCATATCACCACCGTGGTAACCCAGGTAATAGTCGACAGGGATGACCCCGCCTTCAAGAAGCCAAGCAAGCCGATCGGCCCTTTCTATAGCTGGAGCGAGACGCGCAGGCTGCGCCATGACAGGGGATGGGACATGATGAAGGACGGCAAGCGCGGCTATCGACGGGTGGTCGCCTCCCCCAGGCCTTTGGAGATACAGGAGACGAGGATTATCTGCAACATGCTGGAAAACGGGGAAATCGTCATTGCTGTCGGGGGAGGGGGCATTCCGGTAGTGAGAGATAATGACAGAAGTCTGCAGGGGGTGGAAGCAGTGATCGACAAGGACCTGGCTGCAGAGAGGCTGGCTGAGAATATCGGCGCGGGAATTCTGGTGATTCTGACGGACGTCGAGCAGGCTATGCTCAACTACGGTACTGCGGTTGAAGCGGGGATTGACCGTATGACTGCTGATGAGGCACGGGAGTACATGGAGGAAGGTCAGTTTGGGGTGGGAAGCATGAGGCCAAAAGTGGAGGCGGGGATCAACTTCGTTGAATTCGGGGGACAGAAAGCTATAATAACCGCGCTCAACAGAGCATCGGAGGCATTGCAGGGAAGGGCAGGAACAACGATTGTTCCCTGAGTGGGGACAAGCGGACCGGTATCAGGTTGTCCCTATCACTCGAAGACGGCCCGGTGGGCCCGGACCTCGTTGACGAAGTCCTCCACCGCCTGGTCAAGCGAATAGCGGGTTGACCAACCCCAGTCCTGCCTGGCCAGAGTATCGTCCAGCCTCTCCGGTAGATTTCCCACGAGCTCGATCATTGTCTGGTCGGGCTTGAAGTCCAGTTGCGCCTGGGGTATGCATTTCCTGATGCTATCGACCAACTCCCCGGCGGTGAGCGAGAACCCGTACAGGTTGTAGGTGCGCCTGGTCAACTTCCTGTTGTCGGCCCGGCTCAGGTCAAATAACCCCTGCGCAGCATCCTTCACATACAGCAGAGCTATCCTGGTTGACTCGTCGACATAGACAGTGTATGGCCGCCCCATAGCGGGCTCCTGGACAGCCAGGTAGTTGTAGGCGCTCTGGGCCCGGTCGAAGCGCCCCATGCCGATTATGGGAGGGAACCTGACGCAGCGGAAGTCGACTCCAAACCTGCCGTAGTAGTACTCACCCAGCCGCTCACCGCAGACCTTGGTCACTCCATACATATTGGGTGGGTGCTGGGGAGCGTCATTGGGCACTACCCGCGGAACATCCCGCCCGAACACAGCCAGAGTGCTGAAGTAGACGACGTTATCCACGCCGAGCAGGCGGGCGGCTTCCAGCACGCTGAAGGTCCCGCCAACGTTCACGGCATAGGCAGCGGCGGGGCTTTGCTCGCTGACCGGGGGCAATATGGCTCCAGCATGGTAGATGCAGTTGATGCCATTGTTCTTCACCACGTCAAGCACATGCACCCAGTTGCTCAGGTCGCCGCGAACGCTCTTTATGCTGTCCTTGATGTCCTGGCCGAACTTCGATTCAGGGACCACGTCGAATACCACCACCTCCTCGCCCTGCTCCAGCAGGAGCCTCGACAGATAGTACCCGAGGAAACCATGGCCGCCGGTTATCAAGTTCTTTCTCTTCATTTCGCTCTGTTGCCTCCTTCGATGTCCCTATTGGTGAAAGCAAACTTCCCTGCTGGATTGACTGCCCGGTGCTTGATTCTTGTCCACGATCACTTGAGCCCCAGGAGCGCCTCGAGCCTGGGGTCACGCTTCCATACGGCGAAGTTGTAGAAGCCCAACTGCTCGCCGATGGTCTGCTTGCCCGATGCTACCGCCGCCACCTCGTCGAAGATTCTCTTGCCCACGCTCTCTATCGACTCCTTGCCCTCCATTATGGTGCTGGCGTTCACGTCCATGTCTTCGGCCATTCTGGCCCAGGTTTCGGGGTTTCCGGTCACCTTTACCAGGGGGCAAATGGCATGCCCGAAGCTGCCGCCCCGCCCGGTGGCGAAGACGATGATGTGAACACCGGCGGCCGCCATGTGGGTCATGGCGTGGAGTTCAACATGGATCCCCTCCTGTAGATAGAAACCACCCCCGGGCGGCACGGTCTCCAGGTAGTCCTGCCTGTTCTTGAGGACGCCCTTGATGGGCCGATGTCCGCTCTTGTGTATGGCGCCGAGGGATTTCTCCTCGAGGGTGGTAAGCCCGCCCTCGATGTTGCCCCGACACATGAAGTCCACGGAAGCCCCCGGCACCGTCCACCGCTTCTCCTCGTTGCCCACCCAGTTGAGGACTTCCTGCCTGACCTGTTCATTCACGGCACGGGCGGCCAGCGGCTCCTCTGCACCTATGGCCTCTATGGGCTCGATCATGATCACTGCGGCACCGGCATCGACCAGCATGTCCGACATTGCCCCTATAGCCGGGTTGGCGGCGATTCCGCTGGTGGTGTCGGAGCCGCCACACTTGACGCCGACGACCAGCCGGCTGATATCGAAGGGCCTTCTGTCCTGCCTGGCGGCCTGCTCCGCCATTTCCTTCACTATCTGTCGTCCCCTGGCAATGGCGCGGCGGGTGCCTCCAATCTCCTGGATATTCACCACTTCCACGGGTTTTCCCGCGCGGGCGACCTCCTCTCTGATGGGCTCAGGCTGAAGGCCCTCACACCCCATGGCCACTAGCAGGGTCGCCGCCACGTTGGGGTTCCGGGCTACACCGACGAGCGTTGGCACCGTTTCCATGGCAATGCATCCCTGGTATTGAGTCACTGCTACGGCAGCATCTATTCCGTCAGCCATCTGGCGCGCTGCCGGCTCGCCGCAGTCGCAGACCGCCATTACCAGCACTGTGTTGCGCACACCCACCAGGCCGTTGGGTCTTTCGAAACCTTGGAATTCCACCGATGGTCCCTCCCTTGCCGCCTATTGCAGGCCAAGCATGTGTTCTGTCAGAGGCAGCCTATCGCTCCTGACGTTGTGTATATGGACGTAGTCCCCGACCGAGATGTCCTTTGCCGCCTTGCCGATGGTGGCCCCGTACTTGGTCACTGTGGTGTCCTTGGGGATGTTCGCCAGAGCGATCTTATGTCCCAGGGGCAGAGCATCATTCACCGTCACCTGCTGCACCACTTCCTGTTTTGACGAGATCACCTCCACCGTGTCCCCGGCAACGAGGCCGACGAGGGCAGTGGCCACGTTGTCTTTCTCATCCATCCTGATGGCCTTCTTCACAGTCTGGCCTCCTTTCCCTGATCTTTCCGGCGAGCTATGCGCACACACTGCCCCTCAATCCGTGCAACGGAGACGGCGGCGGAGAGAGGCAGTGGAGTCGCTGCAAAGACCGGGACATATGATCACTGCCAAAGGGCGCCGCTTAATGCTACTTCAGGAGGGCCTGCAGCTTCTCTGGCGGGATCAGGCCTTCCTCGATGGCGAGTTCAGCCGCCCATCTGGCGCCCTTGCCGCACACTTCGGTGCATACCGTGGTGTGGCCTCCGGCGTCGTCGAACTTGCGCATCTCATCTGCATCCGGCAGGTAATAAGGGCGTCCGAACATCTTGATGTGGATGTCGCGACAGTTGACACAGCCGAATTCGGCAATGAACTTGTCGTGGAGCTTTCTGGCCAGGGCGAAGGTCTGGAATCTTATGCGCTCAGGGTCGGCGAAGTTGTCCTTTTCCCTTCCCTTGAACAAGCTCAGGAATAGGATGCCGGCTACGTAGGCCCCACAGCCGCCCTCGCCCGTGGTGGCGCCTCCACCAGCATAAGCTGTCATCGCTTTGAACAGGGAGTCGTTCTTCATGTCGAAAGCATCCAGGAGCGCACCCATCACACACTGGCCACAGCCCCTGTAGGCCTTCTCGTACTCGTAGCCCAGGTCGTATGCTTTCTGAGTCACCTTCTCTGTTCCCTTTGTCTGTGCCATTTGCGTTTGACCTCCTTTTCTTGTGTTACTTCCTCTGTTGTGTGTTACTTTGCCTGTCGAGCTACAGGATGGGACCGGTGGTGTACATATCCAGGACCTCGCGGTAACGGGGCATCATCTCCAGCTTGGTGGGCTTGCCCGAAGCCACAGCTATAATCTCCTGGAGCAGCCGCCCGCCGGCCTCAGCGACAGACTCGCGGCCCTCGATGATGGCGCCGGCATAGAAGTCGAAGTACTCCTTCTGCTCGACCTCCTTGGGATGGCCGAGAATCTTCACTACTGGCAGCGTGGGTAGGGGGCCGCAACCGGCGGAGGGGAGACCGTGGAAGCGGGCGGGCAGACCACCGCCGAAGCCGAAGGTCAGTATCTGAGCTCCGGCCGCCGCCACCCCCAGCATCACCTCCGGTGAGTTGGCCGAGCCGTCCATGAAAAAGAGTCCTTTGCCCGGGACCCGCTCACCCCATTCCAGGACGCCGCGCAGCGGGGTGGTCCCGCCCTTGGCGATGGCGCCCAGGGACTTCTCCTCCAGGGTAGTCAGTCCGCCACGGATGTTTCCCGGCGTGGGCTCGGAGCCCCTGATGTCCACTCCAGAGTCTTCTATTCTCTTCTCCACCCTGCCCACCACCTCAAGGATGCGCTGGGCTATGCTCTCATCGGTGGCTCTCCTGGCCACGATGTGCTCGGCCCCGATGAGTTCCGGTGTCTCAGAGAAGACAGCGCTGCCTCCCTGAGCTATGACGGAATCCGCTGCCCAGCCGGCGACAGGGTTGCATGCCAGAGCCGAGGTGGCGTCGGAGCCGCCACACTTCATCGCCAGAATCAAATGGCTGAGGTCGAAGGACTGCCTTTTCATCAGAGAAGCGTCCGCCAGCATCTGCTTGGCAAACCTCACCCCCTTGTCCAGGACCGCCTGGTGGCTGCCCTCCTTCTCTATGGTGAGCAGTTCCGTTGGCTTGCCGGATTTGGCAATGCCATCGGCGATGTCCTGAGGGGGAAGGCCTTCGCAGCCAATGCCCAGCACGACGGCAGCGGCCACGTTGGGATTCTTACCCAGCCCTATGAGGACACGCATCGCCATGTCGTTGTCAGGCTTGATGTGGATGCAGGGCTGGTTGTGGAGTACTGCCACTACGTTGCCGCCAGCCTCGTCTGAGATCCTGGCGGCCAACTCGTTGGCGCATCTCCCGGCGGGAATCAGCGCCACGTAGTTGCGCACACCTACCGAGCCACCGGGCCTTTCATACCCTGAGAATTCCATGGCCTGAACCTCCTTTGCAGTAGTCACCAGCTACGTGTATCCTAGGCGCGGCAGGAGAAGCTATCGCGGCAAGCGGTGGTGTGGCTGCCCCTGGCTTCGTGTAGCGAACCTTCTCTTTCCGGTGGCTTAGCTTAGCACACCGCCCCGTGATTTTGAACCCCGCCGGCTCACACTATGGCACACCCGGGATTCAATATGCTATTAGGATCGAATAGCTTCTTGATGCCCTTCATCAGCTCCTTTGACTTGTCGTCCAGCGTCATATCGAGTTGGGGCAGCCTGGTTTTCCCTATGCCATGCTCGGCTGTTATCACCCCGCCAAACCTGGCCCCCTCCCTGAATACCTCCTCCTTCACCTGTTCAAGGATTCCTCTCTGCTGCAGGTCCACCATCAGGTGGGGATGTAAATTGCCGTCTCCGGCGTGGCCGTAGGTGACGATCCGCGTGTCATATCTCTGTCCTACACGATCTACGGCATCCATGAAGTTGGCTATCTCGGCCGGCGGGACGGCTATGTCCAGGGCGTCGGCGATCCTGGACTTCAGGGCGGAGAACATCTCGCTCCTTATCTTTAGGATCTCAGCCTGCTCTTCCTTCCTCTCAGCGATTAGAGTATCCACGGCGCCGTTCTTCTGACAGACTTCAGAGATCTGCTCACACTGGGAGTAGACGTCGTCTTCGCTGGAACCGGTCACTATGATTATCAAGTGAGCTGTGCCTCTAGCAGGCGGCCACTTCAGGCCCAGGTATTCGGCGGATACCTCGATCGCGTCTCGTTCGACATACTCCAACGCCAGAGGGATCACACCGCTTTGCAGTATCCTGGGGACCGTGCCTATCGCGGCGTGGCGGTCGTCCCAGGATATGACCAGGGTTGCAGTGCTGGCGAACCTGGGGTACAAGCGGAAGATCACCTTGGTGATTATGCCCAGGATGCCTTCACTGTCTATCAGCAGGTGCATCAGGTCCAGGCCGGTATTGTTCTTGAGCAGCTTCCCTCCCATATTCAGTATCTCACCTGTGGGAAGCACCACCTCCAGGCCCTTGACGTAGTTCCTGACCACCCCGTACTTGAGCGCCCGCGTCCCTCCGGCATTGCAGGCAACCATGCCGCCCACCTGCGCACCCTCGTCTCCGGGGTGTGGAGGGAAGAGGAGGTCTTCGGCCTCCACTGCCTTCAGCAGATCGGCGAGGGTAACCCCTGCCTGGACAACCACCATCAGATTCTCCTTGTCCACCTCTTCCACCCTGTCGAGCCTCTCCAGAGAGAGGACTATGCCATCCTGGGTAGGTACTGCACCCGCTACCAGGCCTGTTCCCCCGCCCCTGGGATAAACGGGAGTCCTTTCCCTATTGGCAAGCTTGAGTATGCTGGATACTTCCTCGGTGCTGGCTGGCTTCACCACAACGACATTGTCTGCCGCTCCGGGTCTTTCAGCCAGAACCGTCTCGTCTCTCAGGTAGCTCTCCATCTGCTCCCTTTGAGTGATGATCCAGTCCTGTCCCACGATGCGCCGCAGTTCTCCGATGTCTATCATTCGGGTAGTCCCCCTTGTTCTGGATTGCCTCTTGTGACGCTATCGAACGCAGCAAGCTGCCGTGCCCGTGCCAGCGTATGTTGCAGGATGCGGTGGTGTATACTCGCAGCCTGCCTAGGCCTTGAATGCATCTGGGAAGTACTGTATTGTCGCGTCCGGTATCACCGCTACCTTTGCTTTGGCTCCATAACTCTTCTTGAGTTCCTGGAGCACCTCGGGCCAGCTCCTGGCCCAGTTGATCGTGTCGTACGGCGCCACCCAGTCAGCGCCTACTCTGTCCGAGTAGGGAGCCATTACGGTCAACCGCTTGGTATTGGAGGGCAGGCTCGTTCTGCGGGTCCACCCCCTGCCGGCGAGGTTCTTGCCAAAGCTTCGAGCCCAGTAGTGGTTGATCTGTCCTTCGGGGGTCACGACCAGCAGCACCATATCGCCGCCCTTGTTGGACAACAGGGGGGCGGATACCGCCGGGGCAAGGGCCATCTCGTTCGCCTTGGAGTAGCAGTTGGCCACCACGATGTCGCAGCCGGTGACCATGTCGGTGGCGTAGTGCTCTCTGGCCAGCTTCACTCCCTCCAGGTGTTCCTGGACGAAATCGCCCACGAAGAGAGCCGTAACCTCTCTTTTCAAGCTCAAGATGGCATCCACCTTGACGTCCAGCCCGGCCATCCTGGCTGCTTCGTCCATATCCTGCTTCAGTATGTTGCCGTCGTGCTTGCCTATCCCAGTCGTGGGCGAAAGGATGAGCCTGGTGTGATTGAGGTCGATGGTCTCGATGGAGGCCACGCCGGGAAGGATTATCTTGCTGCCGCCGCCGTAACCACTGAAAGGATGAGGTACGATGGAGCCGACGCCGATCTTCAGGTCGCAGGACATGAACTCGCTGTTGATGGACACCGGAATTCCCCGGCTGCTCGGTCCCAGCGGAGTGCAATTCTCGTAGGGATTGTGGTTGTACACCAGGAAGCGGCCCATGACGTCATCGCCCAGCTTCTTTCTGAAGTCTATTCCGTTCATGGAGCCGTGGGCTCCGATGGCGGCGATGAAGCGTATTCTGTCGTCGGGGATGCCGGCAGCCGCAAGCTCCTCCAGTACGTAGGGTATCATCACCGCGGTAGGTGTTGACCTGGACAGATCGTCGAAGAGTATGGCCACCTGCTTCTTCCCCTGGGCCATCTCCCGTATGGTCCTGGTGCCGATGGGGTTGGCGAAAGCCTTCCTGAAACCGGCATCGTCGAGTGGTGGAGCATCATGGCCGTGCATGCGGCACACGGTGACGTCCCATGAATCGGGGAAGTCTATGTCCAGCTCTGTGTCCCCGTACCATTCCATCTGTGACAATCGGACCACGTTGGGCTTTTCCATGCTAAATGCCTCCTTGTTCTACTGGGCTATCGGATTCAAACCACTGTAGTTGAGTGAATGTCGAACTCGCGATGCCCCAGGACTTCCGCCCTGACCTGCTTGCCCGAGGCCGCTGCAAGTATCTCGTCGAAGATCTGCTGGCCGACGCTCTGGAGAGTGCCCTCGCCGTCCACTATGACACCCGCATTCACATCGATGTTTTCTCTGATCTTGTTGTAGGTGACGCTGTTGGTGGATACCTTTATGATGGGGGCGATGGGGGAGCCGACGGGAGTCCCTCTGCCGGTGGTAAAGACAATCAGGTGTGCCCCCGAAGCCAGCAGGCCGGTGTTGTTCATCACATCGAGAGCCGTGCCGTCCATGATAATGAGGCCTTTCCTGGACGGCTTCTCGGCGTAGTCCACCACCTGCATGATGGTGGTGCCGCCACCCTTGCGGATGCAGCCCAGCGATTTCTCCTCGATGCTGCTTAGCCCTCCGGCGATGTTTCCTGGCGATGGCTGTGTGCCTCGAATGTCGGCGCCCATGGTCTTGGCCTTGGCCTCAGCAGCGGCGATTATCTCATAGATGCGCTTCTTAACCTGGGGGTCGGCTGCCCTCCTGCTCAGGACCTGCTCGGTCCCGAGCATCTCCGTGGTCTCCGAGAATATGGCAGTCCCGCCTTCGGCAACCAGTATATCGCTGGCAATGCCCAGCGCCGGGTTGGCGGTGAGTCCGGAAAAGGCGTCGGAGCCTCCGCACTCAAGCCCCACGATTAGCTCTGAAGCCTCCACCGGCTCACGCGTGGCGGCCGAAGCCTCGGCCAGGAGCTTGCGGGCCAGCGCCTTGCCATCCTCGACGCATCTGGTGGTGCCTCCGTTTCCCTGTACGCTGACGATCTCCATACGCTGACCGATCGGGGCCAGCTCTTCTGCAATCACCTCGGGCGTGATGAGCTCGCAGCCGTTTCCCACAAGCAGCACGCCGGCGACGTTGGGATGGCCGGTGATGCCGACCATGGTGCGGATCACCTGTTCTTTGTCTGCCCCGACGTGGCCACATCCGCAGCCGTGGATAGCGTAGACGGTGCCGGGCACGGCCTCAGATATCATCCGGGCCACCTCGGAGGCGCATACTATGGTGGGGAAGATCAGCACATGGTTTCGTATGCCGACCTTGCCATTGCTTCTGCGGTATCCCATGAATTTCATTTCTTGTCCCCCCTGCCTTTCTGGCTCTCGATATTGTGCACGTGAACGTGTTGTCCCTGCTGGATGTCCTCCGTGGCGAGGCCAATTGTTTCCCCATATTTTATTACACCCTCCCCCTTGCGTATATCCTTGAGGGCGTACTTATGCCCGAAGGGGATACCCTGTAGCAGTGGAGTGGTGACGGAGTAGTCCTCGATGCCAACCTGGACGGAATCGCCCTGCTGAAGCTGGCGTAGCGCGGTGGCTACGTTGTCTTTCCTGTCTATGAGGATTGCGCTTGGCTGCATATCGAAACCTCCCTTATATTCTACTGTAGACTAGCTCTCGACCGAACCTGGCGCGATGCTGGTGTCGTTGCTGGAATCTGTCGCCGAGTTCGCGGCGAAGCCCTGATTCGCCTATTCTCTTGCATTTGAAGGCCCATGGGCCAGTAACACAAATGCCGTTGTAGGTCGATTCGCCCAACATCCTTATAGGTGTGCACTAAGATCCCGCTTCGCCGAGAGGCGGGACGATGTGCGCTGGCATGCACGATGATAGCACAGCAGCCCGAATGTTTCTACGGTCTCTGGGCTGGCGCGTTGTCTGATGTGCTGGGGACTGGTCAGTGGGCGACGAGGGGAACGCAGGGTAGGTGGGAGGGACGGCGCTTTGTCGTTGACACTGGCGCGATCTGAGTCTAAGATTTGACGCGAGCAATAGAAAGGAGGTGGCTGGATGCCAGAAGGCAAATACTTGGGAGCCTTGAAGGAAGCCATCGTGAGTCTGGATTTTTCTGCTATTGTGGAGGCAGCCAAGAAGGCAATGGAAGCAGGCGTGGATCCGCGTGTGGCCATTACGGAGGGTATGGTGCCGGGGATGGTGGTGGTGGGGGAGAAGTTTGAGAGCGGGGAGTATTTCCTGTCGGAGTTAGTGGTGGCGGGCGAGGTTATGAAGGATGGGATGAAGATTATCGATCCCTACATAAAGGGAGACAGCTCTACGACGGCGGAGAGGGCGGTGATATGCACTGTTGAAGGGGACTACCATGACATCGGCAAGAACATCGTAATCACTCTGCTGGGAGTGCAGGGGTTCAAGGTAGTTGACCTGGGAATGGATGTAGCTGCGGAGAAGGTCGTGAGCGCGGTGAAGGAGCACAGGCCGGCCATAGTGGGCCTGTCGGCGTTGCTGACGACGACCATGCTGAGAATGGGAGAGGTGATTGAGGCGTTGAAGGCTGCGGGGCTGAGAGAAAAGGTGAGGGTTATCGTGGGAGGCACGCCGGTAACGCCCGATTTCGCCGACAGCATCGGGGCTGACCATTGCGCGGTGAATGCGATGGAAGGGGTGCACAAATGTGCTGAGTGGGTGGTGGGAAAGGAGAGGAGGTGAACAAGATGGCCGAGATGACGCGAAGAGAGAGGATACTGGCGGCAAGCGGGAAGAGGCGGGCGGACAGGCTTCCCTTCTTCCATAACTGGAGACACTGTCAGACGGGTTGGGCAGAGCGAGAGTGCCGCAACCGGGGTATGGGGGTGAGTTGGGCCAGGCCGAGCTACGTCGCGAAGATGCACGGTGTGGAGATGACCGAGACACAGGCGGTGAGCTCGGGGCAGCAGGTGATACGGAGGACATATTCCACGCCGGTGGGAAGCGTCACCCTGGAAGAGAAGAGAGAGACCGGGGTGGAGCAATGGCATG
>DAOUEN010000001.1:0-1654 GCA_034430415.1 Dehalococcoidia bacterium | reverse complement strand
ATACATTGCTCTCAGCCAGGTTGTGAAGGAACTGTATGTTGCCCACGGGTATCCAGCAAGCAGAATGGATGTTATTCCCTCCTATGCGGAGAGGCAGGCTGCCTCGTTCACCGCTCGTACGGCTGATGAGCGTTGCGCTCTAAATGTTCTGTACGTAGGCGCACTCTTCACGGTAAAAGGCGTTGATGTTTTGATACGGGCGTTCTCCAGATTGGCAGAACACGACACCCCTGTCCGGCTGACAGTTGTAGGTGACGGGCCTGAGGCAGAACCACTCAAAGAGCTTGTCCTGGAGCTAGGAGTAGGTGAGCGAGTCTCCTTCATCGGTTGGGTGCCGCATGAGATGGTGGGTCAGTACTATGCGAGCGCCGACATCTTCGTACATCCGGGAATCTGGGCCGAGCCCTTCGGCAGGACCATCCTGGAGGCAATGCAGTCTCGATTGCCAGTGGTGGTCTCCAATGTTGGAGCCCCTCCCGAGGTCGCCGGAGACGCCGGACTGGTTTTTGAGCCAGGCAACGTGGACGACCTGGCACAGAAGCTAGAAATGGTCTGCCGGGACAAGGAGCTGAGACAGCGGCTGAGCTCGAACTGCCCCAAGGTCCTGCAGGCGTATGACCAAGACAAGGTGCTTGGCAGGATAGTCGAACTCTACCACCGGGTTGTGAGCGAGCAGTAGTCCCGGAGAATCAAGGCAGGCTTAAAGGTAGGCAACACGATACACTGTGGCCGGGCGACGGCCTTGTTGACGAGTAGGACTCCACAAGCCGCCTATTGACGGCTTCGGGAGCCGATGAGGTTGACGGTCCGGGCAACTCCCGGCTTCTCGCAGAAGTCCACCACGGCGCCGAGCTTCTCCAGTAGGGGCACCGCCCTCTCATCCCCCCTCATCAAGATAGGACACAACCCTCCAATGGCCAGTGTACGCCCATCTTGAGGTACCGCACTCGTTCGCAGTATAGTAGGCGCAACATGATAATCAGAGCACAAAGGGGGTCCAAATGAGAGTGAAGATGTTCTCGAGAATCGGTTCGGGAGGGTCATACAAAGCTGAGCACCATCTTGAACTTGAAAACGAGGTGAACGCCTGGCTGGAACAGAACCCTACGATTAAGATAGTAGATATCAAGCAGTCGGCCTGCGGTAGCAGTTGGAATCCCCGATTCTTCATAACCGTGGTATACGAGCCGAGCTGAGTGGCTACTAGAGCCAGCTATCAGTCCACCTCACACGTAATAGAACTTCAGACTGTCCTCCAACCCCACCGACCTCATCTTCCTCACAAGACAGGCGCCTGCTAGAATTACAGGCTGCCACCCACCACTGGATTCTTCTGGAGAAGCGGCTGCATATGTGGATATGAGAATCGCGCTGGTCTCCGAGTCATATAGCCCTACCATGTCGGCAGGCTCGGAAATCGACGTGGAGCTCCAGGCTGGCTCTCTGCTGCAACGAGGGCATGAAATCACGGTCCTTACCTTTGACGAGGAAGCGAACCGGGAAGAGACTATCGCTGGAATGAAGGTGGTTCGCCACCGCCGCATTGATGGACTCACTGCCACAGCGCAGCTACTGACTCTCCTGCCCCAGGTAGCCCTGGCGATGCGTAGATGGCAAGACAGGGTTGACTTGTTTCACGTCTACTATCCGTCTG